>JASLFF010000589.1 GCA_030150795.1 Terriglobales bacterium
GCGGTTGACAAAGATACCTCAGCGGCTAAAGCCAGGACGTCTATCCGATTCCAACGCAGTCCTGAAGGCCTGCTCCACCCCGTCGCGGAAAGCGGCATTTCTGTTGAGCAAACAATGAGCAGAACGGAATTTGCCGAAACCCAGCCGATCAGCACCTACCTTTTCGCCTTTGCCGCTGGGCCATTCAAGAAAGTCCACGACACGCCGGGATTGCCGGGACTCTACGTGCGCAAATCGAAGCTGCAAAAAGCTGAGGCAGAAGCAGAGGCAGTGCAGCAAGTCACTGCTGACGGCATCAAGTATCTCTCTGATTATTTTGCCCAGCCGTTCCCTTTTCCCAAGTACGACATGGTGATGATTCCGGGCTTTGCCTATGGCGGCATGGAGCATGCCGGGGCGACGTTTTTGCGCGAAGAGTCGATCCTTTTCCGCACCGCGCCCACGCACAGCGACCGTTTGAACCGCGACATACTGCTGCTGCATGAGCTTACGCACCAGTGGTTCGGCGATCTGGTGACCATGCGCTGGTTTGACGATCTCTGGCTCAAAGAAGGCTTTGCGCAGTACATGGCTTATCACGCGTTGAACTCACTCAAACCGAGTGAGAACGTGTGGAAGCGCTTCTATCAGGCGATCAAGCCGGCTGCATACGCCATCGATTCCACACAAGGCACAACGCCGATTTATCAGAACATTCCTAACCTGAAGGACGCCAAGTCAGCCTATGGAGCGATTGTCTATTCCAAAGCGCCGGGCGTGATCAAACAACTGGCATTTGTGGTGGGCGAGGACCAGTTCCGCGACGGTTTGCGGCTTTATTTGAAAGAGCACGCTTGCGCGAACGCGGAGTGGAACGATCTGGTTAAGGCGCTGGAGAGAGTCTCAAAGAAGCCGCTGGGCCAATGGGCGGATGCCTGGATCAAGCGCAGAGGCATGCCACAGGTAGATGTGGCGTGGAGCTGTGGCGCAAATGGCGATTTGACCGCGACGCGGATCACTCTATCGCAAAAAGACGTGCTGGACGAAGGCGGCTTGTGGCCCATTGCAACCAAGATCCTGGTGAATTACGGGAAGACCGAGACGCAAACGCGGATTGAATGGAAGACGGCAAAGACAGAATTTATTACCGGAAAAAGCGGAGAGTGTCCGCGCTACGTCTTTGCCAACTATCAAGACGAGGCTTATGGGCGATTCCTGCTGGATCCTGTGAGCCGCAAAGCGGTGATGGCGGAACTGGGAAGCATGACTGACATTTTTGAGCGCACTCTGCTGTGGGGATCGCTCTGGGACTCCGTGCGTGAAGCCGAGATGGACCCTCGAGACTACATCAATCTGGCGCTAAAAAATCTTCCCACAGAACAAGACGAGTCGCTGGCACAAAGCATTATTGGGCGGACGATCACGGCACTGCATCGCTATGTGAATCCAGAAATCCGGGCGCAATTGGCGCCGAGGATGGAAACGCTTGGCGCCGATCAGATGCTCCATTCGCCATCGCAGGACATGCGGATCACATGGTTCCGCGCACTGCGCGGCGTGGCAGAAACTGAGAAAGCCCGCGCCCAGCTTAAAGACATGCTAAACGGCACGCTCACCGTTCCAGGCGTTGAGTTGCGGCCGCTGGATCGCTGGAACATCGTGGAAGCATTAATCGCGCAGCATGATCCTGAGGCAGATGCGATATTGGCAGCGGAAGAAAAGCGTGATCCCTCTGGCGACGGCAAGAAATATGCCTACATGGCGGCGGCTGCGCGACCCGACGCGGAAACCAAAAAGCACTATTTCGACGAGTACCTGCACGATGCGTCGCGCCCGGAAGACTGGATTGAAATAAGCCTGGGCAGCTTTAACTGGTGGAACCAATCTGACCTTACGCTTCCCTATCTTGGTCCGGCACTGGATGCCCTGCCCCAAGTAAAACGCGAACGGAAAATCTTTTTTATGCTGGCGTGGCTGAATGCTTTCATCGGCGGGCAGCAGTCAGCGGCGGCGCAAAAGCAGGTCCACGATTTCCTGAACACCGCTGCCCTGGACAAGGATTTACGGCTCAAAATTCTTGAGGTTGTGGACGAATTAGACCGTACCGTAAAAATCCGGGGCAAGTATAGATAATGGGACAGTAAACATTAAGGGAACCCGCCTTCTTTTCACGTATTTTCAGGTACTCAAGGCACAAACAACGGATGTATAATTTTAGAAAGATATGCCGAAGTTTTCCATCGTAGTCCCGTTTCATAACGAGCAAGAGAGCGTGACCGCGCTCTATGACCGTCTAAAAGCTGTCATGGAAGCCACAGGTGACACGTTCGAACTGGTATTTGTCGACGATGGCAGTCTTGACCGCACTTATAAGCTGCTGCGGGAGATTGTGACCATTGACAGCCGCGTAGTGGTAGTCAAGTTGCGCCGCAACTTTGGCCAGACCTCAGCGCTGGCGGCAGGATTCGCGCACGCGCAGGGCGAATATGTAATCGCCATGGATGGAGACCTTCAGCACGATCCTGAAGACATCCCAAAGTTTTTGGAAATGCTGGAACAGGGCTATGACCTGGTAAGCGGCTGGCGCAAAGAGCGTGTTGATAACTTTGTGATGCGCCGCATCCCGTCGCGGATTGCCAACTGGGCCATGTCAAAGCTGAGCGGTGTACAGATCCACGACTTTGGCACCACTTATAAGGCGTACCGGCGCGAGATCATCCAGCAGCTTCCGCTTTATGGCGAACTGCACCGCTTTATTCCCGCCCTGGCCTCGTGGTATGGCGCTTCCATCTGCGAAATTCCCATCAAAAATATTGTGCGGCCCAAGGGCAATTCGCATTACGGCATCTCCCGCACCTTCCGTGTTTTCTTTGACCTAATCACCATTCGCTTCCTGCTGAAATATATGTACCGTCCGCTGCACCTGTTTGGCACCGTGGGCATGCTTTCACTGCTGGGCGGAATGGGTATCGCTTTCTGGCTGATGCTTTCCAAACTGATCTGGCATTTAAGCGTGATGGGGGAGCACGGACCTCTG
>JASLFF010000667.1 GCA_030150795.1 Terriglobales bacterium
GTTTGCTTTCCTGATCTGCGTTCATCTGCGAAATCTGCAGCGAGGTTTTCTTTGCGCCCTCTGCGTTGACAACTACGCTACTTCCGCCCGCAGCGCTCGCGCTCCGCTGCTCGATTCCACCGCGCTGGTTTCGCGGATCTCCGTCAGCTTAGCCAGGACAAACGCCGCCACCGCCAGCTCCAGATCGCGCACCGCGACATCAAAGAAGTGTCCGGTAGTGAGCAGCGCCAGCGCAATGCACACCAGCCACGCCGCGGCCACAGATGCGCCCAGCCGCGTCGCTTTGGTCAGGATCATCAGTCCCACAACCATCTCAATCACGCCCACAACGTGCATGAGAGACGTCGGGCTCAAGGGGAGCATCCTCTGCGCCAGCGGGCTTACGTATTGCTCCCAGTTGGTGAGCAGGTTAAGAAATTTGTCCAGGCCGGCCAGAAACGCCATCAGGCCAAGGGCATATTTTGAAATCGTCTGTATTGTTTGAAGTCTGCTTTGCATCACTCTATTACCTCTTGCGTATAGAGTGAGAAGGTGAGCGGAGGTTACAGGGCGATGGTTGCGCCTTTGGCTTGCAATACATGTGCGGGACTGCCGCCCTTGGCCGTGGCGCCCATGACTCCTTCGTGGAGCACCCTCGCCTGCCATGCGTCGCTCTTGAGAGCGTACCTATTGATTTACAGATCGACACTAGTCTGAATTCAGTAAGAAAATATTTAGAAACCAGCCGCCGTGGAGCGACACCTATCCTTAGGATAGTTCCACCCTGGCATTTTTTTGTAGACCCAATCAGCTACTTTGGTTATAGTCTTCTTCAATTCTGGGGTATAGATTGATGTTCTTTCCGCGATCTCATTTCTTGTTCACCTACTTACTTGCAGCAGCCCTTGGCTTCGTAATTACATCTTCAGCCGCCGCACAAACCAGCACAGGCGCCGCAGGAGCCTGCGGCATGCCCGGTGGGCTGAGGAGCGCCTCCGGACACAACATGTTCACTGAGCAACAGGAAGAATGGCTCGGCGAGGTGGTGGACAAGGAGATTCGCAGCGAATTCAATGTTATAGACGATTCGGATAACTATCTGCAGAAAATTGCCGACCGGCTACAGGCCCAGCTCCCGCCTTCCAACACGCACTATCGGTTCGTCATCATAGATTCTCCGGAGCTTAATTCTTTCGGTTCGACGGGCGGATACATCTACATACATCGACGAATGATCGCATTTTTACAAAATGAAGACGAACTGGCAGAGCTGCTGGGCCATGAGATGGGACATATGGTCGACCATCACTTTGCGCTCGAGGTTTCCGATTATTTCCGGCAAATGGGCGTCACCAGTCTGGGCGATCGCGCTGATGTGCTCAAGCACTGGAAAGATTTTGAAGACAGCGCCAGAAAAATCAAGCATAGACATGACGAACAACGCGAAGCAGAAGAGCAGGTCATTGCCGACCGGATCGCGTTCTATGCCATGGTGCGCGCAGGATACGATCCGGAAAAAGGCATTGCATCAGATGACCGGCTTTTTCAAACCAAAGGCAAGACGGGGAACTTCTGGTCTGAGTTTTTGGGCACCACAAATCCCAATGCAAAACGGTTTCGGGAGATGCTGAAAATGGAACGGCCCCTGGCGCGGAACTGCATCGCCAAGCGCCCGCCGGAAGCAGGTGAGTTTGCCAAATGGCAAAAGACCATCATCGCCAGTAGCAAGTCCGCCACTCTGGCAAAAGTTGACCTGCCAGGACTCATGCGAAAGGTAACGCTGCAATCGCAGTTGCGCAGTGATCTCTCCGACATTGAATTCAGTCCTGATGGAAAGTACTTTCTCGCGCAGGACCAGAGCAGTATCTTTGTCGCTTCACGTGAACCACTGGCCAATTTGTTTCGCATTGACGCCTTTGATGCCCATACCGCGCGCTTCTCACCGGATTCACGCTCCGTGGTTTTTTATGACAAGGAGCTCAGGGTTGAAAAATGGGATGTGGCCAGCGGAAAGCGCACTTCAATCCACCAATTGGCCATCCCGGACTGTTACCAGTCGGAGCTTTCACCCTCCGGCAATTACCTGGGCTGTATTGATGAGGAGTTCGGCCTCAAATTGGTGGACGTTGAGACCAATACAGTGCTTCTTGACCGCAAAAAGTTCTACGTTTTTACCAGCTATTTCTTCTTTTACCAATACTATTTTGCGCGGCTTGCCGGTGAAAAGCTCCGCATATTTGACATGAAATTTTCCCCAGATGACCGCTATTTCATTGCCGGACACAGTGATTCATTCGCGGCTTATGACCTGAAAGAGAAGGCTGAGGCAAAGCTTTCATGGCGAATTCATGAATTGAGCAGGCTATCTTTCACTTTTGCCGGTCCGGATGAATTCGACGGGCTTCGATATGTCGGGGTGGATGACCTGAGATTGGTGCGCCTGAAGTTTCCTTCAGGCGAGAAGCTGGATGAATTCAAAGTCCAAGCCGATGGATGGCTCTCAAGCAGCCAAAACCGCGATGCCCTGCTCATGCGTCCGGCAGCCGCTTATCCTGTGGGAATTATTGACCTCAACTCCAAGAAGATTACCCAGGCATTCAAGAACCCGGCGTTTGCGGTTTACGGAGGAATCTATGCCGGAGAGCAAAATAGCGGTGAGGTGGGCTTGTTCAGCACAACCGACAGTAAGATGGTAGGCAAGCTCAAGCTGCCGGAAAGCCTGCTTGGAACGGCCAGGACTTCCGTCTTTTCAGCGGACGGAAAGTGGCTCGCCGTATCCCAGGGCAGCCGTGGCTCCCTGTGGAACCTGGAGAGTGGTGAACGGCGCTTCCTGGCCCGCGGATTTAACGGCGCTCTCTTTGAAAATGACCAGTTGATCACCGAATTTGCCAAAGACCCGCCGAACCCCTCGCGTGTATTCCAATTCGACTTGCAGGGCAGCTCCAACAAAAAGCTGTTCGATGTTCCGAATGGAGCATTTTTACATACGCAGTCCTGGCAATGGGGCAACTTGTTGGTCACCATGCATCCGGAAAATGAAAAAGAAAATCTAGGCAAAGGACATACAATTTTGCAGGTCCACGATGTGCACAATAACAATGTGCTGTGGGAGCGCAGACTACATCAGGGCCTGCCGGGAGTGTTCTATACTCCCACGGCCATCACCATGTTGATCTGGGATTGGGGTGGAATCAAGGAAGCAGCCAAGGAAGATGAAAGCATCAGCGCAAGGCTGGCCAGGCTGGAGAACAAAGATACATCCTACCTTTTAGAGGCATTCGAGCCAAAAACCGGAAAGCTTCTTGGGTCTGTTCTGGTGGATACAGGAAAACTTTCTTTCCGTGTGAGCGCGGGATACGCGGCAGGCGACAAGATGTTTGTAACTGATGCGACCAACCATCGCACGCTTCTTTACTCCATCAAGACGGGCGCGCAGCAAGGTTCATTCATCGGTCATCCGGTCGGAGCCTCGGCAGACGGCGCCGGAGTACTGATCGAGAACGAAGATGGAATCGCCGATCTCTACGATACGGCAACGCAGCAACCCTCACAACACTTTAGCTTTCCAGCCAGGATTGTGGATGCCCATTTTGCTGGCGATGGGTCACTCTACGTCCTCACTGCGGACCAGAATGTATATCAGCTCAACCTAAGCAAAGAACAACAGAGGGCCGCACAATAAAGCTGGCCGACCTGACTTTGACTTGCGAGCGCCAACGCTCACGCGAAGACACTGTTACTCAAACAACGCCTTTTTCTGGCTCCGATTCGTGGCGATTACCTGGCGCGCCCCCGCTCTCTCGCGCCTCCGCGGTTCGCTTCTGCTTTTCCGATTTCTCGATTACCCGATTTCCCTATTACTCGATCTCCCGTTCGCCCAATCTCTTCACCACCTCGCTTAACTCAATCACCTCCAGCCACTCCGGACAATCCGGCCAATTATGCTTCCAGCACACAATCGCATCGCACTCGGGGCGTTGAGTAAGACAAGGCGTAGCCATGCTCATGGGGCACAGCCGCCCTCGGCTGTGCTTGGCTTTTCACCATGTGAATGGCCTGTGTGTCTATATTTATGATTCCGGCTCCCACAGCCATGGGTAATCCTCCGGTTTGGAAACCAGCCCTTTTCTCACCGGATTTTGCCGGACATACTCGATCTTTTGTTCCAGACTGTCGGCATGCCGCACCACATGGTCAATGGATTCATCCTGCCAAACCGTTCCCGATCTATTTAAAGCTTTATTGACGGAGTGAGCGGAGGCGCCCTTCATAGAACCGACGATTTCCTCAAAGCTGAAGGTTTCATGCTTTTCGTCTTCCAGCGGCATAAAGATCAAGTGCACATGATCGGGCATCACAACGGCGATGTATAGCTGCATCTCGTGCCATGATCGTGCAAGCAGTGTTTCAGCGCGAGATCGCGCGCCTGGGGCGGCAGTTCCCACCGGAGATATGTATCAAAAGTTATGAAGTGTATACGTCCGGATCTTTCTATGTGAGGCAGGTTGCGGCGGTAATCATACTTACGGATTTTCATTCCTTTTTTCCAACCCCACAGCCGAGGGCGGCTGTGCCACAAGATTCTAGCCGATGCCCAAAGTATCTTCCCCTTCCCCACTTCCTCAGCTCAATCACCTCCAGCCACTCCGGCAATCAAGGAAATCGCCGAGACACGTGTCATCCGCAGCGAGATCGCCGTCATTCTGAAGATTTGTCCCTCCTTCGGGCCCCAGAAACTACGCGGGAATCGTGATTTGAGGCTTGACACGAAAGCGAACAAATGGTAAAGTTGGAGATTCGCTCCAGGGCGAAAAAGTGGTGCATTGAACGATCTTTGAAAATAAGCATTCAGCAATTAGC
>JASLFF010000606.1 GCA_030150795.1 Terriglobales bacterium
GCGACAACCACACTAGTCGCCAGGCATCGCTCGCCGGCGCAGCCAAAGCCTGAGCCCATCACAGCCGCCACCGTCGATTTCATATCGGCATCCGGCAGAACCACGGAATGGTTCTTCGCTCCGCCCAGCGCCTGCACGCGCTTGCCATTGTTGGCGGCGGTTTCATAAATATATTTGGCTACCGCGCTGGAGCCGACAAACGATACTGCCCGCACGCGCGGATCGGTCAGCAATTGGTCGACTGTGCTCTTGGCGCCGTGCACAAGGTTCAGTACGCCGGACGGCATTCCGGCTTCATGCGCCAGTTCAACCATGCGCGCCGCTGTGCGCGGAACTTTGTCAGAGGGCTTCAGGATAAAAGTGTTGCCGCAGGCAATGGCCAGCGGAAACATCCACAGCGGAACCATGATGGGAAAATTGAACGGCGTAATCCCGACGCACACACCTACCGGATACCGCGTTGACCAACTATCGACCGAAGTTCCAACCCGGTCAACTGTATCGCCCATCATCAGAGTTGGCGCGCCGCAGGCAAACTCAATGCATTCGATTCCGCGATCAAACGATCCCTGCGCTTCTTCACGCGTCTTGCCGTTTTCTTCCGTGATCAGCGCAATCATCTCCTGCGCGTTTGCTTCCAGCAGCTCTCGAAATTTAAACAGCACTTTGCAGCGCTGCACCACCGGAGTCCTGCTCCACGCGGGAAACGCTTTGTGCGCTGCGTCAATGGCTGCAGAAATCTCTTCCGGAGTACAACGCGGAATCTCAGCTACAGCTTCACCTGTGGCAGGGTTGTGCTGGATGTCCTTGGGGCCAGTTGAAATCACGGCTTTTCCATTGATGTACAGCGGGCAGGATTTCAGTTCGGCGGCGCTTGCTGTCGGTGTCATTCAAGACCTCACTGGATATTCATAAATTTTACACCGCCTCGGCCATCCACAAGGAGATGAGGAAGTCAGCAGCTACTTACCAACCCGCAAGACGATTCCAGACTCATATTCATGATGAAGAAAGTTGCGTTGGTCCCTTTGATTGCCTGCATCATCGCTGTTGGCATTGCTCGCGCACAAGAACACTCTACGTCCGAACCGGACGGCGGCCCTGTCAAAGTACAGATGCATAACGTGATGTATCACTTTACCGACCAGATAGCGGTGCACCTGATCAATGTTGGCGGCAGCCTGGTGCCTACGTCGGCGGGCCATATACCGGTGTTTGACGACAAGAATTCTTTTGAGCTGCAAATTACCGCTGCTGAAATGACGATGGACCCGCAATCACTCGCGAACGTCCTGAACACTCATGTCTTCTCTGCAAAAGACGCGCCGCTCAAAGATATTGCTGTCACCATAGAAAATGGCCACCTGAAGGTAAAGGGCAAGCTGCATAAGAAAGGCGATATAGCTTTTGAAACCGAAGGCCAGCTCAGCGCCACTTCCGACGGCAAGATTCGCCTTCATGCAGAAAAAATCAAAGCGCTGCATCTGCCGGTAAAGGGACTGATGGACTTGTTCGGAATTGACATCGCTGATCTGATCAAGAGCGGGAAAGTGCGCGGCGTGCAAGCGGAAAAAGACGACCTGATCCTCGATCCCACTGAGATCCTGCCGCCGCCCAAGATTTCCGGCAAGATTACTGACATTCATCTGGAAGGCAACAACATTGTGGAGATCTTTGGCGAACCCAAAAAATATCCTTGGATCAAGGCCCCGGCGCAGAACTATATGGCGTATCGCGGCAACAAGTTGCAATTTGGAAAGCTGCTGATGTCTGATACCGATCTTGTCTTGATCGATCCCGCTCCTAAAGACCCGTTCGACTTCTATCTGGACCGCTATAAAGACCAACTCGTAGCCGGATACAGCAAGACCACGCCGTCATTCGGGCTGAATGTTTATATGGTGGACTTCAATAAATTGAAAAAGACTTCGGGACCGGCTAAGCAGGCCAAAAAGAAGAAATAGATACATTCCTCTCATACAAAACGGGCGCGGCGGGCACTACATTTGATATGGATTGGCAGGAGATTAAGAATGCGGGTCTTTTCGGGCCCGCATTTGCCAAGCTAAATTCCGTCAGGCTGCTCTGCCGGCAGCAATTTTGTGGGCGGTTGACGTTTCTACCTCGAAGGTGCGGACACGCGGCGTCCCTTCGATCTGGTTGCTGATTGTCTCCGTCACCTTGCTGAATTGGTCCCGATGATATGCCTCAGCATGCTCTTTTGACTTCCAGAAGCTGATGGCGAGAATACGATTTGGATCCTCGTCGGAAACCAGGGTGATTTCGTCCATGAAACCTGGCTGGTTTTTCAAGATGGTAAGAACTTTCTCGCTCACCGTGCGAGTGAGGTCTCTGGCTTTTCCCGCCTTGCTGGTAACTTCTACGATTCGCGTAAACATACAAGGTACTCCTTTCGTTAAGAGGTGAAAGTTGTACCGTCGCTTGCGGCGGTAGGATACGAACTGTTTACCACCATACGCCCGCTGGCGCACGCAATTCAATGTGGAAACTTGTTTCTCCGTCACATGCCACAGGTGAGTTCTGCGCGCTTACCTGCACCCTGATTGGCGGCTCGCAACATTCCCGCAAGGCCGGATGATTAAAACATTCCGCCCGTGTTTACCGTCAGCGCGCTCAGGGCGAGTTCCAGTTTGGTAATCGCTTCGTTCAACTCAGGATGGCTTGCGCCGAATTTCTCGTTCAACGTCGTCAGAAGCTGATGAGCGCTTGTGATGTGCTGTATGGGCTCTCGAAGAGGCTGTTCACCACTTTTTGTTTCATTGCTTTGCGGTTCCATTGCAAGTACCTCCTTTAACGAAACGAGCCTTAGCGGATGGATATGGATGTCACATTCATTATCCCATGCGCCTCGATCCCCAAGCGCTATGATTCGATGCCCGCGGCGATTCATGGTTTGCCATTCATTACGCGTGGCGCATATCCTTTCCAGATATGGATGGTCGCGTAGCTGCGATACGGACTCCAGCGGCTAAAAGCCTGCTCCAGTGCGCCATGCGCGATCATGGTTTTGTCTTTGCTCAATGCCTTGCGCAAAATTAAATCGCCATCGGGCCAATGATCGTGGTTGGCGGAGGTGCGCATCATAATATATCCGGCGGTCCACTTCCCTATTCCCTTCAGCGCCAGCAAGCGATCTCTTATATCTGCGTCTTCAAGACATTGTTCGCCATGTTCCGCAAAAAATGCGGCCAGCGTTTTCACGGTTTCCATTCGGCTGCCGGGAACTCCCAGGCCGCCAAGATTGGATTGCGCTATTTGCTCCGCCGTCGGAAAAAGCCATGACGATTCATTAAAACGCATACCGGCAGTGTGCACCAGGCGTCCCATCAGCGTGGTTGCAGCGGGAACGGAAACCTGCTGGCCAAGGATCGCTCGCATGGAAATTTCCAGGGCAGACCATCCGCCGGGCACTCGCAATCCGGCCTGCCGTTTCACGAAGCCTCCGAGCCATAGATCGCGACTGAGGAAAGCTTCAATCGGCATCGTGCTTACGTTTGGTTTGAAGATTTGCTTGGCGCAGCTCTCGACAAGTTTCCCCGTACCTGTCTCTCCTGAATACGCGATTTCGAGAGCCGCCGTTGCGGAGTCGTAAGTCACGGAAAGCGTCTGCGGCGCACCGACTTCGCTTATCGTCCGTGTATAAGCGGAGTCCGTAACAATTTCCACGCCGGGAGCCGCGCGCAATCGCAGGAATGCAAGCAGAGATTCCCAGTCAAAGGGCTGTTGGACTGGAAGCGCGAACTTGTGCAGCGAGGCCATCCATATACTTTATATATGCTTTCGCGGGCAGAATTTCGCACGGAATCCCGGCGGTTGAATCCTACACATAGATGACCAAAGCAGCGCCTTAGCTCCCCACGACCAGACTTGCTATAAACTTACGGGCCTGCGCTGGACTCCATCAGAATACATTCTGGCAGCTTGCCTTATATGGCATCTGGTTCAATCCCACAATTTGATCGTGGCTATTGACTCCCCTTACCGAGTTAAAAGATGTATTGGGCTGATTGATGGTACGAAACTTTCCGTTCGCGAAAGAAAATCCATTTGAGACTCCAAACGGCAAGGTGTAAGTTCCCACAACGTCGCCATCGCTGCTGACCTTGAAGACCTGGGTTTCCGCCGCTCCGGGAAAGTCTATGGAACTGAAATGGCCATTTTTGACCATAAACCCGTGATGACTGAATTTGATTTCGTAGCTGCCGACAATGACGCCGCTATTGTTGATGCCGGTGGCCACTGTGGTCCCCGGATCAGCCCCAGGGAAGCTGAATGTAATAAATTTTCCGCTGTGGCGCAGAAAGGATGTCGCAAATCCAAGATTTATGTCGTTCACAAAAATGCCCACCATGTCGCCAAAATCATTGATGCCCTCAATCACGGTATCTGATTTACCAGGAACATCAATCGTCTTAAAACCCCCGGAATGCACCAGGAAACCGTGGAGATTGCCAGACCTGTCTGCATATTCACCTACGATCTGAGCGTGATTATTAATGTCATGGGCGGCGGTCCGGAGGGCTCCGGGAAATATAAAAGGAGAAAATTTTCCGTTAAATAACAAAAAGCCGTGGAACCCTTGCTCATTGGCATCGACAACAGTTCCAACGATTGCCCCAATGTCATTGATAGCTTCAACCATATCGAACCCGGCTGTATTGCCCGGAAGATGCAGTGTTTGGAATGAACACGTTCCGCTAGGAAAACCATCCTGAGAGAACGCGGGACGCGAAAAAAGAAAACTGCACACAACAAAAAGGAGGGACAAAAGGACATTAGCGAACTCTTTCATAAATCCTCAACCCGGTGGATTGTCGCTGCTTACGTGGCCCGGTTCATTGAGAACAGCACCGGAGAAAACTGATGCACAACTGGACGGGACGCAGCCTTGGGTGGGTGGTCATTACAACATAGGGCCCTTCCAGCCGAGTCTCTTAAGGGGTGTAGAGTGCCAGACCGTGTGGATAGATGAGAGTATTTGCGCGCTCAGGATTGCCTGTCAAGTTGATTATGTATGTAGCACAAGGTGTAAGGGGAGAAGACGTTAAGAATTTCTTAGGCCTTTCCGCGCATCTTGGCCCACCACCAACGCACGCCTACCAGCAGGAAACGCCAGTCCTGGAAGAATTCGGGTGGCTTGTGTTCAAAAGCGTGACCAATGAACTGCAAAAGCCATCCAAAAATGAAGAGTCCGGCAGCAAGCATCCAGAGCGGATGATAGAAAATAGCGGCCACGGCCAGCGCCAGCGAGAGCACGATCAGCGGAATGCCAAGGCTATGGCAGAGCCGATTGACCGGATGGGTATGGCTGCTTGCGTACTGCGCGATCCATTGTTCGCTGGTACGTCCACCTAACATGCGCGGATTATAACCCAGAAGCTGTGCTTTGCAGCAATGCCCGCGCCACCTCTGCTTGCGTTGTCGGAACATTGCAGCGTCAGATCATTGCAGCTTGGTCTTTCTGCGGCATCAGCTTCTGTAACCGTTGGGTCGTATCCCGAGCTTTACTGCGGCGTGAGTAAAAACACCCGCGTAGGCCCGGCATGAACGTGGCTATCTGCCGTTACCTCCTGATGATGGCTGACATTTGGATTCTTTATTCCAAACGCAACAATTTGCCCTTTCTCATTGATGGAAAAAGCACCGATCAGAACAGTGTCATTCGATAGATTGGAAACGGCTTCGTTCAGGTCGATCAATCCCGCTTTGGCAGTCCACAGAAATGCCCGCGTGCCAAGACCCGAAGCTTCTTCACCCACCACCTGGCCGGCATTGTTAATGTCAAATGCTTCACTGTAAGTTCCGTCAGAAGCCAGCGGCTGCATACCGGCAGCACTGGTCCATACGAAAGCGCGAACGCCTCCACTACCTTCCGACGATCCAACGACCATTCCGCTGTCATTTATATGGTCGGCGCGGCTGCTGGTATCGCCGGGAAGCAGGCCGAGGTCCTGCATGGTGCCGCTTTGCCACAAAAAGGCATGTGGGCCAGTGCTGGTATCAGACACTCCGACAACCGCGCCCGCATTATTGATGCCATGCGCTTCACTCGTCGCGCCGCCAAGGGTGCCTAGATCCTGAATGTTGCCGCCGGACCATAAAGCTGCATGGTCCCCTGAGCTACCCACAATCTGGCCCTGAT
>JASLFF010000625.1 GCA_030150795.1 Terriglobales bacterium
GCCGGATTCTTCCAAGTCGCCCAGGCGAAAGCCCAGCAGGATGCCCTGCTTCACCCATGCGTTCACGCGCCATTGGCCGTCTTGCTTTTCTGCTGCGCGGACTTCGCCGCGTGTAAGCGTCTCATGAAATTCCCTGAACGCATGCCGTGCATGCACCGCCACTTCCGGAGGCAAGGAGCCCTTGGCATAAAGCCGCTCGATTTCTGCTCGTAAGACGTCCATAAACTTGAGCGCCGTGTAACTCAGTCAACGGCTGCCGACCCCTCCAATGTGAGTTTAAAAGAGCAAGTGCGGAGTATAACCGTCGCGCGATTGGTCAGCAAAGGCTTAACTTTGCTCCCGAATTTGCATCTGAAAAAGAGACATGTCTCGGATTCTTTACGTTGCGTATCCACTGCTCCAGGTTCATGACGAGTCAGCAGGCGGCGCGGAACAAATCTTATGGACTCTGGAGCGCGAAATGGCGCGCAGCGGAGCGCATACCACAGTTGCCGCTTCTGGGGGATCGCGCGTGAGCGGCGAGCTCTTTTCTACCGGCAATCCCTGCACGCAGCCTGATGATTATGAGCGGCGGCGCATTGAGCATGAAGACCGGATTGTTGAGTTTGTGCGTCGCCGCGCGCGCCAAGGCACGCCTTTCGATCTTATCCATGATCATTCCGGCAGTTTCTGGAAGCGGGCCGCCGAAATCGATACTCCCGTACTGGCCACACTGCATTTACCGCGCAGTTTTTATCCCGCGGGAAGCTTTGAGGATGTTGCGGCCAACGTGAGCTTCAACTGCGTCTCTGATTCACAAGCTCGCAGCTTTGTCGATCTCGACACGCTGGCCGGAGTGGTCCCCAATGGGATCGCTTTAGATTGTTTTGCCGATGACGTTGGCGCAGACGCAACAAGTGGCATTCGCAGGCGTGAAGGGCTGCTCTGGCTGGGACGCATCTGTGAAGAAAAAGCGCCGCATCTGGCTATGGACATCGCCGAGCGCGCCGGTTTGCCAATCATTATTGCAGGACAGATTTATCCATTTTCTTATCACCAGAAATATTTCGAGCGTGAAGTCGCACCGCGTCTTCACGATAGGCCGAATGCCGGATTCATCTCCGCGCCTTCGGCAGAGTTGAAGCGGCGCTTACTGCGGGAATCACAGGCCTTGTTGATCACCAGCCTGGCGGAAGAGACCAGTTCGCTGGTTGCGATGGAAGCGGCGGCGTCAGGATCTCCAGTAGTCGCGTTCCGCAAAGGCGCTCACGCCGAGGTTGTGAGAGACGGCGTGACAGGGTTCCTGGTGGAAAACTCCGACCAGGCAGTGCTGACCCTGCAAAATCTTTCCAGCATCAGCTCGGAAACCTGCGTACAACATGCTCAGCAAAACTTCAGCGCGACAAAGATGGCTGAGAGATATTCCGAACTCTATGAGCGGCTTGCCCACCCTGAGAAGATCGTCCGATTTGCTGAAGAGACGGCCTAAGGCTTTTTTCGTAGGCACTGGCGATCCCTGAAAGAATGTCCTTACAAAATGGCTGCTGCAAAATCAAAAATCCTTGCAAGAAACTTTTCTTACCGCGATCTTCCAGTGAGGGATGTTCTCCTAGGTGGGTAAGCCCTCTGGACACGGACGGCGGGAAGAATTTGAACTCCGTCCCCGACGGCCGTGTCCGGAGGCGATGCATGAGCGGCTGCGCTAAACGGCGTGGCCGCTCTTTTTCTTGCAAAGATCGCAGACCGCGATCCTAGCTGAACATTTTCTGGTAATGGCGATACCAGTTGCTCTGAAAGAGTCCAGCGGGATCGTATTGCGTCTTGAGCTTCAAGAACTGTTCGAACTGGGGATAGCAGGCTTCCACCTGTCGCCGCTCAGCGAATCGATGATAGGTAAGGTAGTAGCTGCCGTTGTGCTTGATGGCCAGATCGATGAGCGAACGGAAGCTGCGTGCGGCATTCTCAATTCCCACAGGATCATGCGTCACGTGGAGATTGAAGACTACGCATGCGTAGCGGTCTTTGGCCCAGGGCATAAAGCTTTCATCATCATGCTCAATCAGGCGCACCACGCCATAGATCACGTTGGCATGCTCGTGGCGCAAGGTCTGCGCGGCTTCGTCCATGAAATCAATTAGCGCTGCGCGCGGCACATCAATTTCTGTAATCATCTCCGTGGCTGGGACGCGAACGTGCATCTTGCGATCGAGTTCCTCATGGTAGTTGTCCAGGTAGTTGCCAAAGAGCTGCGAGTCCGACCAGTAAACCTGCCCTGAAGTTTGCGAATATCGCTTGCCATAGATCTCAAATGCGCGACGCTTGTAAACATGCACATAGTAAGTGAGCTTGGCCCAGTCTTCGGCACTGAAGCGCGTTGGATGTTCGGTGATGGGAGTGCTGTCAGGGACCGGCTGATAGCAGGAGAAAACGCCGCGGTGCAGGAAGCTGGGCCGCGCACTGTCGTTGGCAAACTGAAAGTCGCCGTAAAGATAGCCATCGCGGATGCGCTGTTCAAACGCGTCCGGAATGTCCTTTAGGTCGCGAATCTCCACGATCCTGCGCACTTTCACCCGGCGGCGCAACCGCAGCTTAACGGACGTAATCAGTCCGAAGAGTCCATAACCGCCGATGGCCAGGCGAAAAAGTTCAGGGTTCGATTGCCGGCTGCATTCGCGGAGCTCTCCGTCAGTATCCAGCAGCGTGAATGATTCCACGTTTTCGATGATGGGCTTGTTCTGGAGCACGCGGCCATGGACATTTGAGGCCAGCGATCCGCCGAGCGTGAACTTGTCCGCGCCGGTCTGCTTCTGGACGATGGCCCACTGCTTCTCCTGTCCTTCCTGTTCCGAGTGCAGATATTGAATGAGTTCCGGCCACTGGATCCCGGCTTCAACGTCGAGCAAGCCGCGTTCCCGATCAAAGCTCAGTACACGCTTCAGGCTGCGCGTATCGATCAAGACGGAGCCATCCGCAAACTGCTGTCCGCCCATGGAGTGGCGGCCGCCAGCGACGGAAATTGCTTTGCCCGCCTGCAGCGTCGCGCGCAGGATGTCTCGGCATTGGTCAATGGAAGTTGGATTGAGTACATCGCTCACAAGCGCCGAGTTCAATTGCGAATGAATGTCATTGACCTTGATGCCAGGCAGCGCTGGCGGGCTTGCAACCTCCGGCGCTGACGAGAGGTTCAACGGTCTTTTTTCTGCCGCGCATCCGCCGATCCATAGGGCCGCGCTCGACATGAGCGAGGTCTTCAGGAAATCACGGCGGGTGAATCCAGTCTTGATGTTTTTCATTGGCGCTACTCCGTGGTTTCTATTGGAAGCGCAAGATGCCTCCGACCACGAAGTTATAAAAGCAGGCAGGCGCGTTCAAGCGGCACGCTGCGGCAGCGGATCCGTGCCGTGGAATGTCGTGCGAGGGGTAGGCCTTCAGCTGGCGCAGATCGAAGTAAGGACAGGCAGACTACAAGTCTGAAACTGAGGCGTGTACCTGCAACAAACCGACCTCAGCAGCAATTTTTTCCAATTTCGACCGTGTTTCCGGCTTGACCGGCAGCATAGGTAGGCGCATGACTTCTTCAATCCGTCCCATCATCGCCAGCACGGCCTTTACCGGCATGGGATTTGATTCCAGGAAGTTGGCTTGCATCAGGCGCAGGTATTGGCGCTGGATGCGGCGGGCTTTGTCCCAATCATTATTCAGCGCGGCCGCCGCGAGTTGTGACATCTCTTTGGGAATCTCATTCGAGCAGACAGAAACTATTCCCACGCCGCCCAGGGCGATTACCGGCAGAGTCACAGCGTCGTCGCCGGAAAAGACCAAAAAGCTTTCCGGCACGTGGTTAAAGACCTCCGCAATCTGACCGATGTTACCGCTGGCTTCTTTGACGGCAATGATGTTGGGAATTTTTGCCAGACGGCCCAGCGTCGCCGGCTCAATGTTGGCAGCGGTGCGGCCAACCACCGAGTACAGCATTATCGGCTTGTCCACGGCCTCCGCAATGGCCTTAAAGTGCTGGTACTGGCCCTCCTGCGTGGGCTTGTTGTAGTAGGGTGACGCCGTGAGAATGGCGTCCACACCTTTACGCCGGTTGAGCTCTTGCGCTTTCTCCACGGCTTCCGCGGTGCAATTAGACGTTGCGCCGGCCACGATTGGCACCCGGCCGCCAGCAACCTCAATGGTGATATCGATCATCCGCAGCCACTCGTCTTTGCTTAGGGTCGGCGTTTCACCCGTGGTCCCGCACGAGACAAGGAAATGGATGCCGGAGGTAATTTGCCATTCGACCAGCGAGCGAAGGGCTTGCTCGTCAATGCTCTGGTCTTGCTTAAAGGGGGTAATGAGCGCGGTGCCGCAGCCTTGGAGGTTCATGGTCGAACTAGGATAACAAAAACTGAACCACAAGGTCGAAAATCATCCTAATGGATCATGCTGGTGTCGATGCCAGTTCGATCCGATAGCCTAGCTTGCGTAGTTCTCGAAGCATCCTCTGGGTGCGCTGCTGGCGTGTCCGCTGGTTGACTGAAGGGCCTCGCTCTTCATAGGCCACACCACTATGCAGAATGATCCAGATGAGCCGGCATAAGCGGTGAGCAATGGCTCCGATGGTTTGTTTGTGTCCCAGGCGCGATACCAAGCGACGGTAAATAATTTCGAAAATAGTACCTTTGGCCTTGACTGCCGCATTGGCAGACTGATTGAGAATTCGTCGCAAGTGACGGTTTCCTTTGGGAGAGCGGTGACTCTTGCATACTCCGGCGCTCTCCTCGTTTCCCGGGCATGTTCCTGCCCAGGACGACAACTGGTTAGCGGAAGCGAAGGTGGCTGCCTTGGCGCCAATCTCGGCCACGATCTGTTGCGCTGAATCTACTCCCAGTCCTGGCACCTCTGCCAGCCGCTTCACCGAGTCTTGCTGCGCCCCCAATAAAGTGGCCATCTCTTGGTTCAGCTGGTCAATGTGTCGCTCCAGCAGTTCTAACTCCTGGAGAATCATGGCGAGTATCGGCGACGGACTGGATCAAGATCTGTGCAGGCACCTAAGGCGTCGCTCAACTGGGCTGGGGTAGCGCGCAATTTCGTATGCGCCAGAGCCGACAGAGCCACCGGGTCAGTTCCCCCATCGGCCACTGCCCTGAGGATACGTCGTGCGCTCACCCCCAACAGGTCCGATAACAGACTGGACAACTTGATCTGCGCTTCCTCTAAGAATGCTTCCAGGCGGTTCTGTAGCTGTACCCGATTACAGGTCAATTGGTATTTGGTCCGAGTGACAGTGCGCCATAGACGTTGTTCGGGCGGGGGCACAAAACTAAGCTTGAGTTCGTCGGCCACCAGCCGTTTCACCAGACGTTCAGCATCGGGGAAATCCCTCTTACGCCCTCGCGGCCCACGATTGGATTGGGCTTGGGCCAGGTGCAGCGTCCCCGATTTCGCTTTGGTTGCTTGCTGTTGCTGACAGACTGGCTTCCAATATCGTTCCAGCGCTCCCCATACTGGTTGCCAATACTGCGCCGTAGACTCCATCACCACCTCTACCACTTCCCGCTCGATCAACCATTGCGCCAGCATTCGCAACTGCTCCGGATTGCTGGCAAAACGCTTTCGCTCAAACTGGTACTGGTTCCGCATTTCCTCCACGTCGGCCAAAACCACCGCCAACATCTTCTTATGAACGTCAATTCCCGCTATCCTATAAGGCATAGGTCTCCTTCTGCCGGGAGCGGAGAGCATGCTGCGCGTTCTCTAAGCAAGGTCGCTGGCTGTCGCCGCTCCCCCAGAAGGAAAGAGGCAATGCCTATTTATGCGCTCAAACCCCGCACGCTCCAGATCAGACAAAGGAACAGCGTCGACGCCTCCATTGTGGTTTCAATCTTGCCCCTCCCGGATGACTTCGATTGTCCCGCAACTCTGACCAATTTTCATGAGCTTGCGCGGGCCGAAGGCCCTGGATGACAAAGGACACGAAGGAGCACAAAGGGAAAATGGCAGAGTGCCTTAATAGTCCACGCTCTTGCTGGCTGAAAGATCTTGAAATATCTACCTTGGTGTTCCTTCGTGTCCTTTGTCATCCAGGGCCTTCGGCCCGCGCAAGCACATGAAAATCGGTTTTTCGACCTTGTGGTAAATCTCTTTTCTAGAGTTGGTCCACGATCTCGGGAAACTCGTAAAATCCCGCCCTCCCTTTGATCCACTCGGCGGCACGCACAGCGCCTTCAGCAAAGCCGACGCGTGATTTTGCATCGTGGGTAAAGAGGATCGTGTCATTGGCTGAGTCGAGCATCACCAGATGCATGCCCACGGTCTCGCCTTCACGGACTGAAGCGATTTCTACTTTTTCTCCCGATCCGGACTCCAGCAATTTCTGGATAGTTACAGCCGTTCCAGAAGGCTTGTCTTTCTTGTGGACGTGGTGCCGCTCTACAATGCTGCCGCGATATTGGTGTTTCAGGATCGGTGCCACGGCCTGCACTGCCTTAAAGAAGAAATTCATTCCAATGGAAAAGTTTGAGCCATACAACACCGCGGCTTTTCGTTCATTGGTCAGCTCTCGCACTTTGTCAATGTGCTGGTACCAGCCGGTGGTGCCCACAACGATGGGCACCCCAGCTTCAACGCAGCGAATGATGTTGGGAATCACAGCATGCGGCGTAGTGAAATCAATGGCGGCATCGATCTCTTTGAGCGTGGCGGGCGTCAAGGCGCGGCCATCCTGATTTTCCTGGCTGGCCAGCGAACGGACTTCATGCCCGCGTTCTTTGGCTACCTCTGCTACCAGTGCGCCGGTCTTGCCGCGTCCCAGCACAAGAAATTTCACGCGAACACCTCAGGATCAACCTGCGCGAAGAACGTGCGGTGCAGGCGCGAGACGACATCTGGCACTGCATCTTCGTCGATCACGAATCCTATATTAATCTCTGACGCGCCCTGGGAGATCATGTGAATGTTGGCTTCAGGAATGGCGCTGAATACCTTGGCGGCAATCCCCGGCGTGCTCTTGATATTTTCACCCACCAGGCAGACGATAGCTTTGCGGCCCTCATATTTCACGTCGGCTAGTTTGGCCAGGTCGGCGGCAATTGCCGCAATGGATTCATTCGAATCCACGGTGACGGAAACGCTGACCTCAGAAGTTGAAACCATATCCACAGGACAGCGGTGGTTGGCGAAGACCTCAAAGATGCTTTTGAGAAAGCCATGCGCCATGAGCATGCGCGTGGCCACTACATCCACAACGGTGATCCGCTTTTTGGCGGCAATCGCCTTGAAGATGTTTTTGCTCTTGGGCGCTGTCGCAGTGATGCGCGTACCGTCGCATTTTGGATTACGCGAGTTGAGAATCAGCACCGGAATATTCTTCTGGATAGCCGGCAGCAGCGTTGCCGGATGCAGGACTTTCGCGCCGAAATAGGCCAACTCCGCCGCCTCTTCAAAACTGATGTTCTTGATGCGGCGCGCGTCAGGACAGAGGTTGGGATCGGTGGTCATCATGCCATCTACGTCCGTCCAAATCTCGATGCGCTCCGCGTTCAGTCCCGCTCCGATGATGGCGGCGCTGAAGTCCGATCCACCACGCCCCAGCGTGGTGCCGATGCCTTCGCGCGTGGCCGCAATGAACCCGCCCATCACCGGCACGCGCTTACGGTCGAGCAGTGGCCTTACGGTTTCCGCCAGACGCGCGTCCGTTTCCTCAAATTGCGGTACGGCCTTGCCGAACGTAGAGTCCGTGACAATGCATTTACGTGAATCAACGTGTGCGGCTTCAATGTCGCGCTGGGAAAAGGCCGCGGCGGCGATTTTGGATGAGACGCGCTCGCCAAAGCCAGCAATCGTGTCGATGGTCCGGGGCGTGAGTTCGCCCACGGCTACAACGCCGCGCAAAAGCTCATCCTCGCAGCGTGCCGTAGCGCGAGGGCGCGGGCTCGCGCACCGCGTCGGCGGCGCGCGTGCGGCCGGCGCGCGCGGGCTGCGCGTAGTCGAGCGCGCACTGGTCCAGCGTCGCCGCGTCGATGCCCTGGCCGTACACGATGCGCTCGTACAGCAGCTGCCACTGGAAGCCGGCGGTCGGCACCTCGGCGTGGCGGTTCTTCACGAGATAGGCCTGCCAGCCGTTGATGACCTTGGCCGAGAGCTGCTCGACGCTGCGCACCGGCAGGTGCACCAGGCACAGGCCGCTGGCCGCGTGCAGCGGCGGCCGGCCGCCGTCGGCGTAGCGGACGTTGTGGTTGCCCTGCTCGATGACCAGGCGCGCGTCGTCGGCCGGATCGCGGCGCACCACGACCTTGTAGACGGGCGGCTCCTCGCGCTTGCGGCGGTCGGCCATCGCGCCCAGCGGGTCGGCCAGCGCGCGGCCGGCGTCGGCCTCGAGCGGCGGCAGGTGCGTGCGCCACGGCAGCAGCACCGCGTGGCCGGCGGGCACGCCGGCGAAGGCGGCGTCGAGCGCGGCGCGCGACGGCGCGTGGATGAACTCGTCGGCGTCGAGGAACCAGACCAGCTCCGGGTTGAACACCGGCACCACCTTGCGGTAGACGTGCGTGACCTTCTCGGACTGGAAGTAGCCGAAGATCGGGTCGTCGAACACCACCAGCGGCAGGCCCTCGCGCTGCAGCGCGGTGAGGATCTCGCGCGTGCCGTCGGTCGAGCCATTGTCGATCACCACCAGCAGGTCCAGCAGCGCCAGGTTGTGGCGGACGAAGGCCTCGACGATGTCGGCCTCGTTCTTGATCATCGTGATCGCGAGCGTGTTCATGTCGCTTGTCCTCGAAGTCGTTCAGGCCAGCACGAGCGCGTCGTCGGCGAACAGCTCGCCGTCGGCGTCCTGGCCGGCGAAGTCGGCGCGCATCATGCGGGCAGTCGTGCGCTCGCGCGGCGAGGTCGCGACCTTGCGCAGCGCCATGCGCAGCGAGGCCGCGCGCTCGCGGGCGCAGGGCCGGCCGTCGGCGTCCAGCCATTGCGACTGCGCGATCTCGAAGCGGTGCTCGAACCAGCCCAGGCGCCAGAAGCGGTCGGTGCAGTCGCGCCACGCGTCGTCGTCGGGCGCGTTCGCGCAGGCGACCTCGACGGACAGCGCGCCGCCTTCGCGCAGCAGCGCCAGCGCGTTGCCCATCAGCGTCGCGCGCTCGCGCGCCGTGCCGGGCAGGTCGTCGGCGGAGATCAGCTCCAGCGCACCCGCCTCCAGCCGCACGCGGCCGCCCAGGCGGGTCGGCGCCTCGACGGGCAGGGCGAGCGGCTGGCCGAGGTCCAGCGCGAGGTCGGGCTGCGCATCGTCGCGCGTGTCGATGTTGAGCCAGCCCGGCTTGTAGTCGCGGCCCGCGCCCAGGTGGATCGCGCGCGGCCGCCACGCGCCGGCCTGGCGCACGTGCGCGAAGCCCTGCTCGAACCCGATGGCGAAGGCCAGGAGGTCGGCGTACTGCGGCAGCGGGTCGTGCGCGGCGTCGGGCGTGCGGAACAGTGCCAGCCGCTTGCGCGCCTCGTCGTAGAACTGCGGCTGCGCGAAGTGCTGGCGGAACCAGTCCTCGACCTGGTCGGGCAGCCACAGCACGGTGTCGCGGAACGCGGGCGCCGGGTCGGTGTTCGGGCCGTACTCCGAGATCACCGGCGTGCCCAGCGACAGGCAGTGGAACGCGCGCGCCTGCTCGAAGCGGTTGCTCTCGTAGTAGTGGCAGTTCAGCACCGCCTTGGCGCTGGCGATGAACTGGTCGCGCTCGGGGCCGTAGACCGGCGCGTCGAAGGTCGCCACGTTGAAGCCGGCGGACTCGACGCGCGCGATGAAGCGGCGGCGGCGCTCGTTGACGCTGCCGAAGAACAGCAGGTCGATCGGGCGCTCCTCCAGCGGCAGGCCGGGCTTGTCGAGGTAGGCGCCGTAGCCGAACGAGACGATGGGCACGTCGGCCGCGTC
>JASLFF010000050.1 GCA_030150795.1 Terriglobales bacterium
CAAAAGCCGAAATCGGAAGGGACGCCGTTTGCGATGTCCTTCCATGAATCGCCGCCATCGTCACTGCGATACAGCCCCCAATGGTTCTGCAGGAACAGCCGCTCCGGCTTGCCACGATGCTGCACAACCTTGTGTACGCACTGGCCGAACTCCGGATACTTATCCGGCATAAATTCCGCTCTTACCCCGTTGTTACGCGCTTGCCACGTTGCCCCGCCATCGTCCGTGCGATATGCTCCTGCCGTGGAAATGGCGATCATCATGCGCTTGGGATTTGTCGCGTCAGTCACAATCGTGTGCAGGCATAGCCCACCGCCGCCGGGCTGCCATTTTTCGCGGTGCGGATGATTGAGCAGCCCTTCCACCGGCGACCATGTCTTGCCTGCGTCGTGTGATTCAAACAGCGCCGCAGGCTCCACGCCGCAATAGAGCGTATCAGGATCATCGTCGCGCCCAGGCAGGATCTGCCATATATTCTTCAACGTGAGCTGCGATTCCACAGGAAATTTCACTGAGTACGTGGTCGGCTCCGTCACGGTCTTGCCGTAATCGTCTGACGAGCACAGCACCGTGCCCCATTGGAAGCTCTGCTGCGCCCACCACAGGCGACGCCGTCCCTTGCGCTGGTCAAAAGCCATGGCATAGACCGGCGCACCGATCGAATAAGGGCCGCCCACGTCCCATTTTTTGCGCGACTTATCAGAGCGCAGCACAAATGCGCCCTTCATAGTGCCCACCAGCACAATTACGTCGCCATCTTTTGCCGAGACGTGTTTGACCTTCGGCATAGTTTCCTCCATCAGAATCTGTTTCCGCCATTTTATCGGTGAGACGCCTGTAATTTCCAATTCGATACCCTGCCATTTTCAAGTCTGCAGATTAAATTTGAAGTCCATGCAGTTGATGACTAAGATTGTCCGTTTCAACACACCAACGCAAAGCCTTAGTACAACGTCTGAGAGAGGATATCGATGCGAAAAATTATTCTTGCGGTATTTCTGGTGGGAGCTTTTGGCATTGTATCTGCCTTTTCCCAGGGACAGGATTTCAGTAAAGTTGAAATGAAAGTGCAGAAAGTTGCCGGCAGCGTCTACATGATTGAAGGCGCTGGCGGAAATATAGGCGCGTCTGTCGGCGACGATGGCATCGTCATTGTGGACGATGAGTTCCTGCCGCTGGCGGATAAGATTGAGGCCGCCCTGAAAGGCATTACCGATAAGCCCGTAAAAGTCGTCCTGAACACGCACTGGCACGGCGACCATACCGGCGGCAATCCGCACTTCGGTGAAAAGGCCCCGATAGTTGCGCAGGAAAACGTCCGCAAGCGCCTGGCCAGTGGCGGCAAGACCCGCTTTGGTGAAACCAAACCTGCTGACAAGGCTGCTCTGCCCATCATCACCTTTGAGAATGATGTCTCAGTCCACCTGAACGGTGAAGATATTCACGCCATCCATTTCCCCAACGGCCATACCGATGGCGACAGCGTGATTTTCTTCAAGCAATCCAACGTGGTCCATATGGGCGACGACTTTTTTAACGGCGGCATGTTCCCATTTATCGACATCGAAAGCGGCGGCAGTGTGCAGGGCATGATCGCCGGCGACGAGAAAGTCCTGGCCGAAGTGCCCGACGACGTAAAAATCATCCCCGGCCACGGCCCGCTCGGCACCAAGGACGATCTGAAGAAATTCGTTACCACCTTGAAAGAAACGTCAGCCGCGGTTGAAGCCGGCATCAAGAAGGGCAAAACACTCGATCAACTCAAGCAGGAAAAGGTCCTGGCCAAGTGGGATTCCTGGGGACAAAGCTTCATCAAAACAGACATGTTCATTGAGATTCTTTATGACAGCCTCAAGAACAAACCCAGCGGCCCGAAGAACGCGCATGGGCACTTGAGCAAATAGGTTCTCTGAAAATCCGGGCAGGCTTTGCACAAAAAAGAAAAATCTCACCACGGATGCACAGGGGGACACGGGTTTACAAACTTAAAAATGGTCCCTAATTGAACCTTTTTTGTTCCGTGTGTAAATCAGTGTTATCCGTGGTAAGGGTTGCCGAACAAGCGAACTACTTCGCTTGCAACCACGTCTGCGCCACAACCTCAGGGCTCAGTTCGCGCAACAAGCCATTGATTTGGTCAATCACAGCTTCCGGCTGCGTGGACTTGATATTGAACTTGAGCACGCCCCCGGGTGAGAACTGAGCTCCCCGCGACTGCGCCACAAAACGCGCCAGCCGTTCCGGCTCAATCGACGCCTGCTCGGTGAACTTGATCGTTACTGAGTCGCGCTTGCGGTCAATGGCCAGAACGCCCACGCGTTCACACAACAGCTTCAAAGCTGACGCTGCCAGCAGATAGCGTACGGGCGCAGGCGGCTCGCCGTAACGGTCCTGCAGTTCTTTGCGGACATCATCCAATGCGGCCTCGCTCTCCACGCCAGCCGCGCGTTTATACATCCGCAAGCGCTGATTTTCTTCCGCGATGTACGTCGGCGGAATGCGCAGATCAATGCCAAGGTTAAGCTGCGTGCTGACCTTGTCGGACAGCTCCTCGCCTTTCAACTCGCGGATTGCCCGGTCCAGCATGCCGGTGTACATTTCAAAGCCCACGGCATCAATGTTGCCGCTCTGCTCGCCGCCCAGCAGATTGCCCGCGCCGCGCAGCTCAAGATCAAGCGCGGCAATCTTGAATCCCGCGCCCAGATCTGAAAATTCCTTCAACGCCGCTAGCCTGCGTCGCGCCACCGGCGTA
>JASLFF010000060.1 GCA_030150795.1 Terriglobales bacterium
GGCGGCCATGCCCGCGTAGGCGCTATCTCTTTCCCGCCCGATAAGAGCGATCTGGCGCGCACGGCAGCCGCGGAAATCGTGGCTGAACTCCGGGCGGCTGAAGCAGCCGTCGTCAAGTAAATTGAGTTGCGTGAAGGCAGCTTTCCTCTCTCATTCTTTATCCACCCACGAACTTTCGGATTAAGAAAATCACTTAGTCCTCATCTAATTCGTGGTTTGGGAATGTTGCGCGGATTCCGCGAAGGGGATTGATGCAGAGTAGATGCTTGGTTACTCTCAGAAGAGTCCTCACCGGGCAGGTTAGCATCAATACCAATCTGGAGTCTTAGAGCAGTGCAGAACATAAGAACGTGTCTGGCTGCTGTCGCCGTTTTTGGTCTTTCTCTGACCGCTACGGCCCAGCAGCAGAGCAATCCAAGCCTAAAGAGATCAGCGAAACCCCAAGCCAGCGCGCCAGCCGGTCCGGCCAAGCTTACGCGCGAGCAGAAGTTTGTGATCGATACGGTAAAGATGGCGGTGGCGCTCCCTGAATCTGATCCGCAGGACAGGCTGCGTGTTCTTTCCACGGCTGCAGACGTAGTTTTGCCCATCGACAAGAAGATGGCGCGCGGATTCTGGAATGAAGGCGCACGGATTGAGAGTGACTTGGTGCGGATCGGCCAAACGCCCGCCGTTTCCATGATGTCCGGCGGGATGGTGGATTGCACCACTGCCCTCAATTTTGTGGAGAACCTGCCGGATAGCGCCGTACTACGAGCTGAACAGTCATTGATCGGCGCGGTTACCAGTTGTCCAAAGCAGACTTTAGATCCGGTTTCGCGCAAGCTGGATGCAGGGTTGGAAAAGCGCATTGTGGCTTCGCGCGCGCTGATGGCGGTAATGTCAGCCCTGGGCGAGAGCACGGCATGGTCACAGCAGCATTTTGCAAAAATGTTTGACGCGCTGCCCGATCCCAAAGAAAACGCAGCAGAATCGGAAAACATTGCCGCCATGTACATGCAGATGTCCGGATCCGTGAATAAGGACATTGCCGCCAAGACAGGCTTGCAGTTTCTAAACTGGCTGGGAAAAATTGACGATTCTCCTGTGCGTACCCTTTCAATCACAATCACGACTGAAGCGATGCAGAAGGCCCTGGGCGCTGAAGGCTATCAAAAAGCCCTGGAATCTGATGTGGTGGCAAATACCACGGTGCAAAATGCCGGCCAGCAGCGTGAAATTCAGCGGCCTGAGCCTGAGAGTGTTTCGATTCTCTCTGCCATGGACAACCGCGGCACTGACCAAACCGAACGCCTTCGCAGCCTTCCTCCCAGCCAGCGGGCACGTGAGGCCGCAGCTAGCGGGTTTGCGACGGGCACCGGCGGCAACAAGCAGCAGGCCAGCAAGTATTTTGATATGGCATTCAGCGCCGCCGACGAAGTATGGGATTCGCGCACCCCGGAGCAAAATGCCGCAGAGGTGGTGCAAGAAATCAGTGAGGCGGCGGCCCAAGTCGACTCATTGAATGCGTTATCTCGCGCACAGAAGCTTCATGACAGTTCCGCCCAGGCCATTGCCATGCTGGCCGTCGCACGAGTTGTAGCCAGCAATGGCGTTACCCGTTAAAGCGCATTCCTTACATAAAGAGAATCAGTAAAGTTTTGAAAATTAAACGCAGGTAATATTGTCAGGCAGGTCAATACATTGGTAGGCTATCAACATCTCAAATCTATAAATCAGGGTCTCCAGTTGGTCCATATCGTTGACGTCCAGTGCCCCAAGTGCATGCGTAAGTTCAGGACAGTTCCCTCAGTAGTGGAACATGCCGGCTGGGTGTACTGCTCGGTTTGTGGAACGCGCATGACTATCTCTGAACCTAAGCCGGTCAGCGCCTTATCAAAGGATCGCGCCGTCGCCAAATAATATCCGCTCTGTCATTTCAGCACGACTCATGCGAGGCAAATTGCGCCATTCATAGGCGTGGTCGGTAAACTCCTTACAAGCCGACGGCACACAGAAGGCCTGTCCCAAAGTCACCTGCATAAGGCTGTTTTAGCGTTGTCTATGGCGGGGACGATGCACTAAGCTTGCCTCAACAAGGTTCTTGGAGAAATAAATGTTCTACCCCAGATTCCGGATGGCGGTCTGCTGTCTCTTTGTTTTTGCAGGAATCGCCTCGGGTCAGCGCGCCATGCGTGATCAGTCGCCGCGCCAGGCACTGATTGAGATGCTTTCCGGCGGTGAAGCGCCGTTCAAGAAGCATTTGACCCTGGAAATGCAGAGCAAGCTTCAGAATCTAATGAAGGGCTCTACCGACAACGCGCCCAACCCTCTTCTGGCCTTGACGGGAGCAAAATCTTCAGGGGTGAACGGGTTCCAGTCTTTCGATATTGGTCCTATCCTTTTTGCCTTCAGCAATCCTGACGAACATGAACGTTATGAAGTTGAGATTGATAGCGACGAACAGCGCGGTGAAGAAGACACTATGTCGCTCTCACTACATCTGGTGCGTAATGGCGTGGAACGTGAGATTCCGGTAGGACTAAAAATCCTTGCCAAGCTCAAGCGGCAGGCCGGCATCTGGCGGCTGACCGCTGTAAACCTGAATGCCTCGCTGCCGGTGGGCGATCCTAGAATTCTGGAAAAATCATGGTGGGGGCCAACGCTTTCCGCGGTTGCGGGCACAAGCGAAGATACAGCCGCCGCTTCAGCCGTTGTGATTGACGAGCGCCCGAAAATGAATCCCTTGCGAGCAGTGCGGATGATCGGTATGGCGGAAAATTTGTATGCCCAAATGCACCCGGGGGCCGGCTACACCTGCAATCTTTCCAACCTGGTGAATATCGGCAAAGGGATGGACGAAGAAGGCATGTACAAATTCATGGATGCCGAGTTTGCCGGTGGGCTTTATAACGGCTACAAATTTACGCTTACAGGATGCGACCGGGCCCCGGCAAAAATGTTTCGTGTGATAGCTGAACCCGTTGCGGGACGAGGCAAGGCATATTGCTCTGACAATACGAACAACCTGCGCGCCGCCGACGATGGCCGCGGCTCTACCTGCCTGGCAGCCGGAAAGATCGCGCGAAAATAAACGGAGGAATCATCCTCCGTCTATTCTTTCAACCGTTCCAAACCAAGTTGTTAGATCAGCATCAGGACTTCTGCACTTGCAGATGGTTATCCACCGAAAACACTCCGGGAACGCCATTCGCCCGAATATTGGCTTCGTTCTTGTCTC
>JASLFF010000065.1 GCA_030150795.1 Terriglobales bacterium
CAAGATCAAAAACATTGTCGTGCCGCGCAATAATCGTGGCCATTTGCAGGACCCTTCCCTGAAACTCATTCTTGAGAATTGCGGATTCAGAAACGTGGTTGAGTTGAACGAACTTGAGGAAATCCGCGTCGGCAACGTGTCCATCACCGGGCTTCCTTTTTTCGGCGAGCATGCGGATCTGGACATTCACAGCAAAATGGCATGGTTGGTCAAGCTGGGGCTTCACAGTCTGTTGTTTGCCGCCGATTCCTGCAACATCGACCCGGTCTTGTATGAACATCTGCACAGGGAATTCGGAGATGTAGATGCACTTTTCCTCGGAATGGAATGCGATGGCGCGCCGCTGAGTTGGCTCTATGGACCGCTTCTTTCCCGGAAGCTTGAGCGCGGCATGGACGAATCGAGACGGCTTGCCGGCTCGAATTATGAACAAGCGATGAACATCGTTAAGGACCTCAATTGCCGGGAAGCATATGTTTATGCCATGGGACAGGAGCCATGGCTGAACTACATCATGAGCATAAAATACACTGAGCAATCACGCCCGATGATGGAATCGACCAAACTGATTAACGCTTGCCGCGAACGCGGAATCATTGCGGAAAGGCTCTACGGAGAAAAAGAAATTCTTTTGGAACCTAAGTCTGCTCCACTTGCAGCGCCATCGCTGGCTACGAGAGCTTAGCGATTTCCGTCGTTCGCAGCATACTGCGTCCCCCGGGCGGGCACTCTGCCGACGAAAGAATTGTTCTTGGGCATCCGCTACCGAAACTCTCCTATATATTATTGGGGACATGCCTGCTTTCCCCGTAGACCAGCTTCGCGCAACGTTTCCTTCGTTACAGGATGACTTCGTTTTCTTTGATAACGCCGCCGGGGCGCAGTCGCCCCAGAGCGTGCTGGACGCGGTCGCGGACCATCTTCTGCATCGCAACGTGCAGCGTGGCGGCCGGTACAGGCAATCGCAAGAAGTGGACGCAACCATTGCCCGGGCGCGGGAGAGCGTGGCCCTGCTGGTCAATGCCCGTCATCCTGACGAAATTTCCTTCGGCATGAATGCCACTTCTTTCATGCGGCTCATCAGCATCGCCATCGGCCAATCATTAAAGGAGCGGCGTGAAATCATCGTCACTGATCTTGACCATGAAGCCAACATTGCCGTGTGGCTCGCCCTGGAGCGCGAAGGCGCAAAGATCGTGTGGTGGAATTTCCGCGAGGATGGCCGGCTTCATCCTGAAGACCTGGAAAAGCTCCTCTCGCCGCGGACAAGGATCGTGGCCTGCACCCTGGCTTCGAATGCGATCGGCTCTGTTCTCGATGTGGCCGAAGTTTCCCGGCGGACCCATGCCGCCGGCGCTGAAGTGTTCATCGACGCAGTGCATTACGGTCCACATGGACCTCTTGATGTGCAGGCATTTGATTGCGATTATCTGGTTTGTTCCGGCTACAAAATCTTTTCGCCGCACATGGGTTTTCTCTGGGGCCGCCGCGAAACGCTCAATGCCCTGCCTACTTTCCGCGAGGACTTTGTTCCGGACACCACTCCGGCGAAGCTGGAAATCGGCACCTATATCTACGAAAACGTGGCCGGCATGGATGCGGCGGTGCGATATCTGGAAGAACTGGGCCAGCGTGTGAATCCCGCTGCAACGTCGCGACGCGCTGCGCTGGTTGCGGGCATGGAATCCATTCGAAACTATGAAGCCCAGCTTTCCCGCGCCATGCTGGATGCGCTCTCCAGCGTGAAGGCCACGGTCTATGGCGTTACCGCACGGGATCAGGTCTCTCTTCGCACACCGACGCTGTGTTTCAATCTTCCAGGCATTTCACCGGCAAAGGTCACAGAAGCGCTGGCGCAACAGAACATCGGCGTGCGCGATGGCCACATGTATTCGCCCCGACTGATGAAACGGCTTGGGCTAGCCAAGGAGACCGGCGCAGTCAGGGCATCCTTGGTGCACTACAACACGCTGGAAGAAGTGGACAAGTTCAAGGCAGCGCTGGCGGACATGGCCAAGAGCTGATTTTCAACGCTGATTTTCAACAAAGATATTGATTGGGATGAAGGGAAATTCATGCTGACCGATAAGCAAGTGCAGGAGGTTCGTTCCCGATTCAGAATCTTCCAGCGCAAAATTTATCTCAATACCTGCTCACAAGGCCCTTTGTCGGACGCAGTGCAGGCGGGCCTGGAAGACTACATTGCGAGCTGGCATGAACATGGCTCGCCGTGGGAACTATGGGTGGAGCAGTATGAAGCGGCAAGGAACGCGTTTGCGAGCTTTATCCATGCCGAACCTGAGGAAGTGGCCATTGTCACCAGCGCTTCAGCGGGCATCAACAGCATTGCCAGCGCGCTGAGTTTCCGCGAGCGCGGAAAAGTAGTGCTGGGCGAGTTTGAATTTCCTACTATGGGCCACGTCTGGCTGGCACAGCGGGCGCGCGGCGCCGATGTGCAATTCGTGAAAGCGGAAGGAGATCGCATTCCCGCTGACCATTATGAGCAGATGATCGATCGCCAGACTCTCATTGCGCCGCTCACGCATGTTTGTTTCAAGAATGGTTTTCGTTCTGAAGTCAGCGCCATCACGCGGATTGCCCACGCGGCCGGCGCGCTGGTCATGCTGGATGATTACCAGGATTGCGGCACACGTCCCGTTGACGTGAAGGCCATGGACTTGGATTTCTATGTGACCGGAACACTCAAATATCTTCTTGGACCGCCGGGTCTCGCCTTTATGTATGTTCG
>JASLFF010000076.1 GCA_030150795.1 Terriglobales bacterium
GGCTGCCAAAGACAAAGACGCCATATGGGTCTGCGTTTCTGATACCAAAGCCGTCCAGGCCGTTTTGTTTGGCCCCGGAGGCGCTATTGAAGGCCTTTCCAGCGGCACGGTTGTCGTCGATTCCAGCACCATTGCGCCTTCAGCCAGCCTATTGTTCATGGAAGGCCTGCAGGAAAAGGGCTGTGAGTTTCTTGATGCTCCCGTGACCGGATCGAAGGTGGCGGCGGAGAGCGGTCAGCTTATCTTTATGATCGGTGGCGCGCCGCACAATATCGAGCGGGTTGAACCGTGTCTTCGCGCCATGGGCAAGAAAGTGATCCACATGGGCGACAACGGCAAAGGCCTTTCCGCCAAGCTGGCGCAGAACATGAACATCGTCTTTATCTATGAAGGCCTGTGCGAGAGCCTGACGCTGGCCAAGAAGCTGGGCGTACCGGCGGAGAAGATGTTTGAACTGATTGAAGCGTCAATGATCCGCTCCGGCGTGGCCGAGTACAAGAAGCCATTTATCCTCGCCCAGGACTACTCTCCCAATTTCCCACTCAAGCTGATGCACAAAGACATGCACCTGATGATGGATGCAGCGAAAGAAAACGGCGTGGAACTGCCGGGGCTGATCAAGATCGATGAGATTTATGAAGAGGCCAGTAAGGACGGCCACGACGATCTGGATTACGCTGCGACGATCATGCTGATTGAAGAGCGGGCAGGGTTGAGGCTGAAAGGGAAGCAATCGTAGGCTACATTTGCGGCGTCGTCGTGAAGCGTCCTTCCATTGGCCCCATCTTCAACATCTTTCGCGCCAACTTGCCAAGTACTGGATAGTCCGCCCACTCTCCGCGCCCTGCTTTAATGGCGTAAAGAATTGCAATTATCAGCGTACCCACCCACAGGCCCATGAAACAGAGCCATACCAGAGGAAACAAGATGAAAAACATTGGAGGAAAATCAGGCGCTTTGCCGCTGGTCTGATGGAAGACTACTGAGAAGATCGTGCTAAACCAGAGCACCATCAGCACGACAACGATAATAGTGTGCACAACCTGTAAAAGCAGCGCTTGCAATGCATGAAATGAAACAAAGCGCGAACGTCGCCGGATCAGGAAGATGATCAGTGGCGCGATCCACGAGCCAATGAGTTGCAGAGCATGGGCCAAGGTGGCCATCGTCCGCTCATCTGGGGTGGTTTCAAGCCAGTTTATATGTGTGGGTTGGTCGATCAAGAAATCCCCCGATTCTCGGCCGCCAGGATCTTCGGACTCTCAGGCTTGCCGCTGTCCAGCATATAGTCCCGCTCTGCCACTTTACACATCCTGCGTTGATATGCCACTACTGATCCCGGCCAGAGCACCGGGTGCCCGCCTGCTTTTGCTGCCACGCTTGCGCATTTAACAGCAGTCAGTGTAACGTAGCACAGCCCAAGGTATTTGGTTGTGCCCATCTAGACTGTGCCCACCTGGAGAAGGTAGCGGACTCTGAAAAAAGAGAGGTGCTTACCAGCCATGTGGCTTGTCAATGTTCTTATCGTCGCGATCGGAATCACTTTTTCTCTCCTACAGATCCCAGCTTCCAAGCAAATTTCTTCCACCGAAAAGCCGAATCAAGCAGCGCAAGGGCAAGTGTCGGCCGTTCCGGACAAGCAGGCGGACTCTGCGTCGCCAGTGGGAGAGACGCAGGCTGTGATTACCATTCGCGGACTCTGTGCGGAAGGCGCTGGAAGCAAGAGCCAGACTGGAAATCCGTGCAGCAAGCAAATTACGCGGAAAGATTTTGAGCGCCTGATGAATGCCCTGAATCCAGGGGGACAAAACGTTTCACCAAGTGGCCGGCAAAATCTGGCGCAGGCATACGTGGAAGCGTTGGCCTTTGAGGATGCTGCCAGGAAAGCTGGGACGGAAGACACGGACGAGTTCCGCGAAGTGATGTTTTGGGTGCGGCTGCGTACCATTGCCGATCTTTATCGCCGCAACTTGCAGGAAAAATATCGCAATCCAGAACCGGCAGAAATCGACACGTATTACCAGGAGCATCTGGGCTCTTTCGAACGGGTGCATCTGCTGCGCATCCTGGTACCGCGAGAGCATTCTTCCGGCGGCGATAAGATTGAGTTCGACAAAAAGGCTCTGGCCGCCGCTCAGGCCGCTCGCAAACGAGCGGTGAACGGTGAGGCCGTGGAGCAGATACAAAAGGATGTCTACGGTGGTCTGGGACTGGAGCAGCCTCCCGCCACCGACCTGGGCACTTATCAGCGAACAGACTTCATAGAAAAGGAAGCCGCGGACGTTTTCGCGTTGCAACCCGGGGAAGTGAGTCCCCTGGAGACCGAAATCAAGAGTTATGTAATTTACAAAGTGGCGAGCAAAGAGACGCTCAAGGAAGACCAGGTGAAGGCGGAAATCATTCGCGAGATTGCGCAGCAAAAATATCGCGACACGCTAAATGCCGTGATGGATTCCACACAAGCCGATTTTAATGAACAATACTTCGGACGGATGGCACCCAAACCTCCGATTGAAGCCCCAGCCATACCGCGACGTCCGGCGCATTAAGTAGAAGGGAATTTTTTCCGCCGTGCCGAAATCGCCGCCTAAAAAACCGGCGCGGCGAACCGGAAGTCGATCCGCCGCGCAACGGAACAATGCTGAGTAGGTCCCTATAGTGATCGCAGGAACAGAATCACGTCCTGCTGTTGAGTACAAGTCAATTGGTTGAACTTGGTAACGATCGCGTTCGATTCCGAACCACAGAAAGTGCTGGCTGCGGCGGGAATGGTGATTGTTTGCCCGTTCAGGATGAAGGTTTCGCCAACGCCAGTCACCTTGACGCAATCAGTCGTGGGACTTGTGTGGAACGTCTCAATCACGTCCACCAGGCTATTGGAGCGTCCGTCATGCAGGAAGAACAGGCGCTGGCCCGCTCCCCACAGCGGCGCGGTGCGGAATTCATCCGGACCGGCTGCGCCCTGGGTTACACCATCCGCCAGTTTGGATCCCATGTGGTGAAGCGCGAAATCAGAGAAGGGAGAAAACGTGGCGTTGTTGAGGTCAGTGAAGATAGATGGGCCGGTGGTGAGTGTGGGCGTGTGGCAGGTGTTACAGCCGGCGGCGTTGAACTGGGTCTGCCCGTCGATTGCGGCAGCGCTGAGCGGCAGGCATTGCGGAACTCCGTTGATCGTCTGACTGCTGAAATCGCATTGCGCAGGCGCTGTGTTGGCAAACATGAAGAACGACTGCAGTTCGATGTCAGAAGCCACGACAACGGGGTTGGTGGAGATGGTCTGGTTGTTGGGAGTGGTGAAGTCTTCGGGAGTGGTGTTGCTGGCGCAATCGCCAGGACGCCGCTCAAAAGGAAAGAGCTCATTGGTGACGCCCATTTCCACGTTTGAGGCCTCGCCGGTAAACATCAGCATTGACGCATTCTGGGCCTTCCAGCCAAACCGAGTGACCGTTTGATCGTTGCCGTTGGTGTTGAGATGGCCGCCCACGCCGAACGTATTCGAGGCGTTCGCAAGCAGGTTGGCAATCAGGGTGTTGTCCGGCACCGTCTCAATGAATCCCATGCCGAAGGTAGGCGTCGGGACGCGGAAGATCACATTGTTGTTCGTAACCGCGGCGGGAAAGTTTGGTTGCGTGATGTCGCATACCGGAGGCGCGTCCGTGCGTCCCTTGATGGTAAAGAGCTGCTGTACCGAACCATCCAGCACGTTCAGTGGAGTTCCAGTGCTATCAGTAGTCCGCGGGAAGCGGGCTTCCAGCACTGGTCCATTTGGCCTGTTCGACACAAAAGACGGCACATTATTGGTAGCGCCATGTGCATGGGCTAAGGTGATCTGTGGATTTCCATTGAAAAGAGGCGTCCCTTGTCCGGGGCTGCTTCCGCCAATCGATGGCTGCGAGTGGCACATGAAACAACTGTTGCCGTTGAATCTTGGCCCAAGACCTTTGAGCGGCTCAGGATTGTTGACTCCAGGAGGCGCGCCCACCACGGAAGCAATGTCGCCAAACTTGGCCATGCCTGATTCCCAGAAATTAATTTGGTTCGGCGTCAGGTTGGGCAAGAAGTTGCCGGAGGAATTAAATTGTCCATTTTGCGATTGCTGCGTGAAATTTGGAATGACGTTGCCATTTTGGTCTGGAACGTTGTAGTGAACGCTGTTCCCCGCAGGCCGCGGCCCGGGATCTTTCAGCACACAGCCGGTCTGAGCGCTGGTTACGGATACACAACAAAGTAGCGCAACAAAAATGCGCAAGCAATTCAACAGGGGCCCCTTGGAGATGAACATGGTGTGGCTCCTTTCTTTTTTCGGTGACGCGTGGCAGGCTAAGTAAGAACTGTTCGGTTTGGTAGAGCTGAACGACAGGTGAAGCTAACAGCGCGCATTCTAGCCCTGAACTTGAGAGTTGCTGATGTAAAATTTTTTTCTCACGCACAGAGTTCCCGTTTCGGGAAATTGGGCCAAAATGGGAATGCTAGGCGGGCAGCGTTGCTTAGCGATGGCCACCGCTATTTGCGCAATCTACCGCCACTATGCGAGCCGCCGCTATCGTGAAATCGGGCTGGATTCATCTGCCATCGCGCTTGATCGTGAGCGGCTGGCCTTTTCATCCATGGGCAGGAAAATTGAAAAAGTGGTCCCATGTTTCACCGATCCGGTGCAGCTCTTCATATGGATTGTTCCTCCGTGTTTCTCAATAATATTCTGCGTGATCCACAGGCCTAGTCCTGTGCCGAAATCCGCCTTCGTGGTGAAGAACGGCTGGAAGAGATTATGCATGTCCTGTGCGGCAATTCCGGAGCCTGTATCGAGAATGGTGACTCGAAATGGTTAAAGGCGTGAGGAAATGGCCCCATCGATCTTTTCGCACCTCTTAAAGGGCCGATCTTCCACCAACCGCCTCAGGGTTTTCTCCGTGCTTCTGGACGGAGACACTGAGAAAAACAAACCTGAACGGTGATGACAGCGGGACAAATCAGATCGGGTGATCTGGTGATCGCGCGTGATCGGGTGATCCGCGAATCGGCGATCAATAGCGATGCATCGCTTCAATGGCGGGTGAAACGCTTGTCTGTTGCGCTGCGCGTTGCCAGGCGCACCGCTAGAAACGTGCATAGAAACGCAACTCTTAGTAAGCTATTAGAGACATGGCAGCGGAAAATTCATTCGATATCGTTAGCAAAGTGGATTTGCAGGAGGTCTCCAACGCGATTCAGAACGCGCTGAAGGAGA
>JASLFF010000087.1 GCA_030150795.1 Terriglobales bacterium
TCGACCGACTATCCGCCAGACCGCACCATCTTTCCGCACACGGAGCAATCGTATAACCATACATTTCCGCTGCGTATTGCATTTTTCTGCGTAACCGAGCCGCAGGCGGGCGGAGAAACTCCGATCGCCGACACGCGCCGCGTGTTTCAGCGCCTTCGTCCGGAGACGCGGGAGCGCTTTGAGCAGCTTGGTTATCTCTATGTCCGCAATTTCGGCAGTGGCGTGGGGCTTTCATGGCAGGAAGCATTTCAAACCCACGATCCAAAAGAAGTGGAGAAACACTGCCGGAATAGCTTTATCGATTTTGAGTGGCTGCCTGCCGGCGGTCTGCGCACCCGCCAACTCCGCCCGGTGGTGGCACAACATCCCTCGGGAGCCTTGGCGTGGTTCAATCATTTGACCTTCTTTCATGTCTCCACACTGGAATTCGACATTCAGAAGCAGATGCTCGAAAACTTCAGTGAAGATGAGCTGCCCAACAATACTTATTACGGCGATGGTTCAAGAATCGCGCCCGAAGTGATGGAAGAATTGCGAGCCGCCTATCTCGCCGAATTAACTTCATTCCCGTGGCATACCGGCGATGTGCTCTTGCTGGACAACGTTTTGACCGCTCATGCCCGGTCGCCTTTCATGCCGCCCCGCAAAGTGGTGGTTGCTATGGCCCGTCCCAGCAACTGGGCAGAGTTGGCGGCGCAACCTCTGGTTTGTTGGATCTAAAGAACTGTAAACCGCCTGTTCATCCCACTGTTACGAACCGACCCATCGCTTATCAGCGAAAGGAGTCACGAAACAATTTATGACAATAGAAATTGAAAAATCCGGCGCCAGACTCGGCTCTTTCCCCTCGCGGAAGAAGGTAACGATCAACTCGAACGATATTGTCACTTCCCGTTATCTGGATTCTTACAGCCGTTTCCCTTTGGTATTCGAGCCCAAACTAGCGTGTCCAGACCTGGCGGGATGGATTTCCGGCCAGCAGGAATCTGTCCGCGAGCAGCTTCGCCGTCACGGGGCGATTCTGTTCCAAGGTTTTAACATCGACTCACCCGCCGCATTCAGGGCTTGCGTCGAGGCTCTCTCGCCCGAGTTGCTGAACTACACCGAACGGGCGGCCCCACGAAAGGAAGTCGAAGGCCGTGTTTACACATCCACTGAATATCCGGCGGACCAATGCATTCCGCTGCACCATGAGATGTCCTATTCCCATATGTGGCCGCTCAAGATTTGGTTTTACTGCGACTTGGCCGCGGCCACCGGCGGGTGCACTCCCATCGCGGATGATCGCAAGATCTTTAGCATGATTTCCCCGAGCATTCGCGAGCAATTCCTCGAAAAGAAAGTGATGTACGTGCGCAATTTCGGGGAAGGCGTGGACCTGCCGTGGACAGATGTTTTTCAGACCGATGACCGCGGTACAGTGGAAAAGTATTGCGAATCCACCGGCATTGAGTTCGAATGGCGCTCTCACAACCGTTTACGGACCCGCCAGGTACGCCAGGCGGTGGTGACGCATCCGGAGACCGGCGACCTTGTCTGGTTCAACCACGCACACATGTTTCATGTGTCTAATCTGGAGCCCGACGTGCGCCGCGCGCTGTTGAGCGAATTTCAGGATGACGAACTTCCGCGCAATGCTTTCTTCGGAGATGGAGCACCCATTCCCGATGAGGTCCTGGAAGAAATCCGACATACTTATTCCAATGCGTCCGTACGCTTTCCCTGGCGCAAGGGCGATGTGCTGCTGGTGGACAATATTCTTGCCTCCCATGGCCGTGATCCGTTTACCGGAGAGCGGCGAACCCTGGTAGCGATGGCTGAAATGTATACCAATCCTGACCTGGCCCTGGAAGCTTCCGTAAACGCGATTGCACTCGGCTGAGCGCACAATTCTCAAAAGAAAAAGTTCTCCAAGAGAAAGTAAAGATAAAAGCAAATGACTACATCACCATCATCTCTGCAAGGTTTTCATCTCTCCCTTCAGCAGAAAGAGCTCTGGCCACAGCAGAAACAAGGATTGCTGTCTCACGCCCAATGTGTGCTTCGGCTCGATGGCCCGCTGGATGCGCAACGGCTCAAGAGCTCCTTGCGCCAGATCGTGGGCCGTTACGAAGTTTTACGCACCGGGTTTGTGTCCCTGCCGGGAATGGAACTACCGCTGCAAGTGATCGCCGAAGCGGACGATCTGGAGTTTCAAATTGCTCCCGCTGGAACATTGAATGGCGGCGATTGGGAAACTGCCCTGGCGGATGTGCTTGCGGGCGAGCGCTCGGCCCCATTGAAACTCGAGCAGGGGCCGTTTGCGCGGTTTCTACTGATCCCCGTCCTGCCTGGACGCCATTTTCTTGTGGTGACATTGCTTTCATTGTGCGCCGATTCAGTCACCCTGAAGCAGCTCGCCTCCGAAATAGTGAAAAGCTATGCGGTCGGCGCTGGGACGGAGCCGGCGGGAGATCCCATTCAGTATGTGGATTTCTCCGAGTGGCAGGCGGAAATGCTCTTGAGCGATGAAGGCAAGGATGGGCGTGCGTTCTGGGAAAATCTAATGGCGGAGAGCGCTATTTTGCCGACGCTTCCACAGGAAGGCCAAAGCAGCGCAGTGGCCCGCGAGCGCAAGATCGTGGCCTCGCTTGATGCAGCGACGGTGAAAAATCTGGAGGCAGCCGTCCGGACTCGGCAAAGCTCTCTCGAAATGCTGCTGCTGACCGCGTGGCAAACCCTGCTGGCAAGGCTCACTGGTGAGAAGCGCGTCACCGTGCATTGCTGGTATGACGGCCGCCGTATCGAGCAACTCAGGAGTGCCATGGGATTGCTCGAACGGTATCTGCCCATTCCGTTCGACTATCAACCGGAAATCACGGTAGAAGAAGCTTTGCGGAATACCGCTGAACGTTATGAGATCACCAGGTTGATGCAGGATTCATTCCCGGTCGATTTCAAGACGGAGACCGGCAGTGAATTGTCCATCGCCTTCCGCTTTGACCGGTGGCCGGCATCGGAATCGGCAGGCGATATCTCCTGCCGCCTGGAGCACCTGCTTGTGCTCAATCATCCCGCACGGCTGACCTTGTCAGGCATTCTGCGGGAAAACGGAACCCTGCAAATCGAATTTGAATATATTCAAGGCGCATGGAGCAGCGAGTCCCTGCAGAGGCTAGGCGACGAACTTCACACTCTCCTCAGTGCCGCGGCAGCATCGCTCGAAGCGCGGATCGGGGAACTCCCGGTTTTATCCGCAGATGAGCGGCAACGCATACTCGGGGACTGGGTTGCAACCGGAGCGGATTACAGCCTTGATCAAGCATGGCCGGAACTCTTCGAGGCGCAAGCGTCATTGACTCCACAGGACGAGGCGCTGGTCGCGGGTGAAGAGCGTTTACGATTCTCTGAATTGAATGAACGCGCCAACCGCCTTGCTCACTATCTGCAAGGTAAGCATGTCGGCGCCGATACGCCGGTCGTGGTGTGCCTGGAGCGCTCCGCGGATCTCATCGTGGCCCTCCTGGCAGTAATCAAAGCCGGCGGAGCGTATGTGCCTATCGAACCAGGACACCCGGCTGAAAGAACAGCGTGCATTCTCTCCGATTGCCAGCCGGCCATCGTTTTAACCCGGGCTTCTTTTGTCCAGCAGTTTACGGGCACCAGCGCGGAATTGATATGCGTTGACACAGATGCGGCGGCGATCGCGACCTCGTCCCAGGAAAACCCGGTGCGTGAGATTTGTGGCTCCAATCTGGCTTACATTCTCTATACATCGGGATCCACGGGCGCGCCCAAAGGGGTGATGGTTCAGCATCGCTCGTTGTCCAATCTTTTTGTCGCATTGCGTGAAACGATTTATAGCTCTTTGGCCGGCGCCTTACGTGTAGGACTGAACGCCACGCTCGCATTCGATGGGTCCGTGAAGCAGTTCATTCAATTGGCAAACGGACACACATTGTACTTGGTCCCGGATTCCGTAAGGACGAGCCCTCCTGAGTTGCTTGCGTATGCAAATGCCAACCATCTTGATGTTCTGGATTGCACTCCGACTCTTTTGCGACATCTGCTTGCCGAAGGGCTGAACAACCATCGCGACCACCCGCTAAAACTCGTTCTGGTAGGCGGAGAAGCGTTGGAGAACTCCGATTGGCGCGTGCTGGCCGCCAACTGGCAAACACGTTTCGTGAACGTCTATGGTCCCACTGAATGCACGGTTGATACCACGTCCTGCTTCGTGGATGATTCGGAATTCGCCAGCCTGGGCGTGCCATTGCCGAATGTGCGGACTTATGTGCTTGACCAGGGCTTGCAGCCGGTTCCCGCCGGAGTGGCTGGAGAACTGTACATTGGCGGTGCAGGAGTGGCCCGCGGATACAGCAACCAACCAGGGCTGACGGCTGAACGATTTATGCCTGACCCGTTTGGCAATGAGCCTGGAGCCCGTCTATATCGCACAGGGGACCGCGTGCGCTGGGAAGCCAATGGTCAACTGAAGTATCTGGGTCGCATTGACCGGCAGATAAAATTGCGCGGCTTCCGCATCGAACTTGGGGAAATCGAGGCGTCGCTTGCTCAGCATGAAGGCGTGCGCCAGGCCGTGGCGACCGTGTACGAAGAAAAGGCAGGCGACCCACGGCTGGTGGCTTATGTGGTTTCCGAGACGGGTCGCCGCGTGGAAGGGCCGGTCTACACGTTGCCCAATGGCCTTGGGATCGCACACCAGAACAAGAATGAAACCGATTATTTGTATCGCGAAATATTCCAACAGGAGTTATACGTACGCAAAAATATTTTCATCGCTGAAGATGCTGTCATCTTCGACGTCGGCGCGAACATCGGAATGTTCACTCTGTTTGCCGGCGAGCGCTGTCCGCGCGGGCGCATTTATGCCTTTGAGCCCATCGCTCCCATCTTCGAGTGCCTGCGGCGCAATGCCGCGTTGAGTGATGCCCAAGTAAAACTGTTTCCCATTGGGCTGGCGGAAACGGAGAAGACCAGCCAATTTACCTACTATTCGCGCTATTCGATGATGTCCGGATTGACGGATTATGCGGACAGCGCCGGCGAAGTCGAAGTAATCAAACGCTACTTAAGCAATGATCAGAAGAGCGGCTCCACGGAGGCTGCGGCCCTGCTGGCTGAAGCCGATGAACTGCTGGAGGGGCGTTTTGAGGCTAAAAAGCTTGAAGCGGCTTTGCGCCGGCTTTCGGATATTATCCGAGAAGAAAGCGTCGAGCGCATTGACCTGCTCAAGATTGACG
>JASLFF010000168.1 GCA_030150795.1 Terriglobales bacterium
CAGCTGGCGCAGCACGCTTATCATTGCCATCTCAATTCCACTTTCCATTCTGACGTCGATAATCCTCCTGAGCGCACTAGGAGAGACGATCAACCTGATGACGCTGGGTGGACTGGCGCTGGCTGTTGGCATTCTGGTGGATGATGCAACGGTAACGATTGAAAACATCCATCGCTATCTCAGCGAGGGCAAGGACATTGAAGAAGCAATCATCGACGGCGCACAGCAGATCGCGATCCCCGCGTTGGTTTCAACCCTGAGCATATGCATTGTGTTTGTTCCAATGTTTCTGCTCACCGGCGTCGCGCGCTACCTCTTTGTGCCATTGGCTGAGGCCGTTGTATTCGCGATGCTGGCTTCTTACCTTCTTTCAAGGACCCTGGTGCCAACCATGGCCAAGTACTTCTTGAAAGCTCACGCAGCAGGAAGCGAACACGAAGCCGCTGCAGGCAGGAACCCTCTGGCGCGTTTCCAGTTGTGGTTCGAACATGGCTTTGAGCGTGTCCGCAGCGCGTATCGCGGACTGCTGGAAACATTCATTAACCATCGGCGGATTTTTGCCGGCGGCTTTCTCCTGGCGTGCCTGCTCTCCTTCGCTCTAGTGCCGTGGCTGGGGCAGGATTTCTTCCCTTCAGTTGACAGCGGGGAATTCACGCTGCACATGCGGGCGCCGACCGGAACGCGCATCGAAGAAACTGCTGCCCTGGCTGATCGCGTGGAGAGCGAGATCCGCAAGCAGGTCCCGCCTGAAGAGTTGAGCGGCATCATCGATAACATTGGCCTGCCCTACAGCGGCATCAATCTCTCCTACAGCAATTCGGCCCCGGTAGGAACGCAGGATGCGGACATCATGGTCGCGCTCCAGCCGAAGCATCACCCCACGGCAAATTACGTTCATGATTTGCGTCTCAAGCTGGCGCGGGCTTTTCCGGGAACTACATTCTATGTTCTGCCCTCAGACATGGTGACCCAGATTCTTAACTTCGGGCTGCCAGCGCCAATTGATATTCAGGTTGTGGGCAATGACCTGGAAGCCAACCGGCAATTTGCGGACAATCTGCTGGCACGCGTAAAGAATGTCTCCGGAACATCTGATCTTCGTATTCAGCAGACATTTGACCAGCCGAAGCTGCATGTTGACGTGGACCGCACGAAGGCGCAAGCCATTGGATTCAGCCAGCGGGAAGTCGCGAGCAATCTGCTGGTAACGCTTAGCGGCAGTTCGCAGACCTCACCTACGTTCTGGCTGAATCCAAAGAACGGCGTGAGCTACAACATCGCAACCCAGACGCCGCAATACCGCGTGCAGTCATTGCAAGACCTGAACAATATTCCCATCACGGGCGCAGGGACGGTCGCGGGCAATGCGCCGCCTTCAATCCTTGGGAGCCTCGCTTCCGTGAACCGCGCTTCAGACTTAAGCGTGGTGTCGCACTACAACGTATCGCCCGTGATTGACATATTCGGCGCGGTCCAGGGGCGCGACTTGGGTGGCGTTTCAAAGGACATTTTCTCGATCATCAACGCCAGCCAGAAAGAACTTCCGCGGGGATCACAAATCATTGTGCGTGGACAGATCCAAACCATGCGCTCATCTTTTATGGGCCTGCTGACTGGTCTGGTATTCGCCATTGCGCTGGTCTACCTGCTGATCGTCATGAATTTTCAGTCGTGGCTTGATCCGTTCATTATTCTCATGGCTTTGCCCGCGGCCCTAGCTGGAATCGTCTGGTTCCTATTCATGACGGGCACCACCATCAGTGTGCCCGCGCTTACCGGTTCGATCATGTGCGTGGGCGTAGCCACGGCAAACAGCATCCTGGTGGTCAGCTTTGCCAAGGAACAGTTGAGCTCGGGAATGAGCGCCGCCGAAGCTGCCCTTCAAGCCGGCTACATGCGCTTCCGTCCGGTATTAATGACGGCTTTGGCCATGATCATTGGAATGGCACCCATGGCTCTGGGGCTGGGCGAAGGCGGGGAGCAAAATGCGCCTCTTGGCCGGGCGGTGATCGGCGGATTGCTCTTCGCCACGGTCTCTACTCTGTTTTTTGTCCCGGCAGTCTTCAGCGTCATCCATGGCATGCGTCGCCAGAGTGAAGGCCAGAAACAGAACTAAAAATATTCAAAGGAACAGGAATGGTTATGTCAACGCAATCGCAAACATCGATCAATACTCCCAACGAGGGGCTGGCGCCGAGCATATTGAAAGAGCCGCGCCCTCGAAAGCATACCTGGCTCATCGTGGCGGCAGCCATATTGGTTTTTGGCGGAATCGTCGTGTATGGCATCTTCACCCGTCTCACGACAGGAAATACCGTGCGGGCTGAAACTGCGCAAATGGCCTTGCCTTCAGTTTCAGTCGTTTCCCCCAAACGCTCTGCGCCAGCGCAAGAGATTGTCCTGCCGGGCAATGTGCAGCCGTTCATCAGCTCTCCTATTTATGCGCGCACGAATGGCTACGTGAAGAGCTGGTATGCCGACATCGGAGCGCATGTAAAAAAAGGCCAACTGCTGGCCGTGATTGAGACGCCGGAAGTCGATCAGCAACTAGCGCAGTCGCGCAGCAATCTGGCGACCGCGCAAGCCAACCTGAAACTGGCGGAGATCACCAAGAACCGCTACCAGGGTTTGCTGGCGACCCACGCGGTGGCCCAGCAAGACGTGGACAATGCCGTCGGCACTTACGATGCGAACAAGACGATTGTCGAAGCTGACCAGGCCAACGTGAAGCAGCTTGAGACCTTGCAGTCATTTGAGAAGGTCTATGCTCCCTTCGATGGAATCATCACTGCACGCAACACCGATATCGGCACGCTGATCAATTCCGGGAATAGCGGCAACGTCAAAACTGATCTGTTCCATATCTCTCAGCCAGGCAAGCTACGCGTTTATGTCAATGTGCCGGAACAATACTCCAAAGCGGCAACCCCGGGCCTCACGGCATCGCTGACGCTGGCAGAATTTCCCGGAAGGCAATTTCAGGGCAAATTGGTCAGGACCGCAGAGGCGATCAACTTCTCCACCCGTACTCTGACGGCGGAAATTGATGTCGATAATCCCACTGGCGAATTGCTCACCGGATCCTATACCGAAGTTCATCTGAAGGTGCTTGGGCAGACCTCCTCGTATCTGGTGCCAGTTTCCACACTTGTATTTCGCTCGCAAGGCCTTCAGGTTGCAGTGGTGAAAGACGGCAGCGCAGTGCTCACACCGGTGACGCCTGGCCGTGATTTCGGCGAGCAGATTGAGATTGTTTCCGGTCTCAAGGGTGATGAAGCGGTG
>JASLFF010000177.1 GCA_030150795.1 Terriglobales bacterium
CGCGCATACGGTGGCCGTGGCGACGCCATGTTGCCCCGCGCCGGTTTCCGCGATGATTCGACGCTTGCCCATGCGCACCGCCAGCAACGCCTGCCCCAGACAGTTGTTGATCTTGTGCGCGCCGGTGTGCAGCAGGTCTTCACGCTTGAGATAAATCTTTGCGCCGCCAAGTTCTTTCGTGAGGCGCGCCGCATGAAACAGCGCCGTTGGACGTCCCGCATACTCCTTCAACAGGCGCTCGAATTCGGCGCGAAACTTCTTATCACGCTTCGCCTTGTCATACTCGCGCTCCAATTGCTCCAGCGCCGCCATCAGCGTTTCCGGCACATAGCGGCCTCCGTAGGGGCCAAATCGTCCGGGTACCTGTTTCTCTTTTTTCAATGCGCTTCCAATCATTCTTGTTCCACCTTCCGCACGGCCGCAACAAAAGCCTTTAGTTTTTCTGGATCCTTACGTCCAGGCTCGCGCTCCACGCCGCTCACTACGTCGACACCCCAGGGCCTGAAAGTCCGAATCGCATCGCCGACATTCTCCGGGTTCAATCCGCCCGCAACAATAAATTGCCCCTGCCGCTCGTCTAATTTCGCTCGTGCCGATTGCCAGTCAAAGGTTTGACCGCTGCCCGCGCCGGAATCGAATAGCCAACTGTCGACCACGCCAGCCACCGCTGCATAGGCATCAACCCTCACCTCAAACGCTTCCTGGACGATTACTGTTTTCATCTTCCGCAACCTGTCACGCCGATCTTTGGGCAAGTAGCTGTAGACTTCGGCAGGAAAATCGCCCTCTCCGTGCATTTGTATCCCAGTCAAATCCACTTCGCTGAGGACCTGGCGAATGCCCGTTGCGCCCGCATCCATGAACACGCCAATCCGCTCAACATCACGCGGCAACTGGCTGATGATCTTTTGCGCCTGCTCCGGAGTTACTTGGCGTTTGCTTTGCGCAAAAATAAAACCCAATGCGTCCGCGCCGGCTTCAATCGCGCTGAGCGCGTCTTCAAGAGAGGTAGTCCCACAGATTTTGATCCAGGTACGCATGCAATTTATTTTTGAGGAATTCTGTTTTGGCTTCTTACTGGACTGTGCCACGCCAATGTGGAGAGGCCGAGGTGGATGGCGAATACCATCCTGCATCCTGTAAGAGCTGTTGCAATTTCTGCCCGGGATCTTCAGCGCGCATCAGCGCTTCACCAATCAGAAATGCCTGGTAGCCGGCAGCATGCAACTCGCGGATTTCCGCCCCGCTATCGATTCCGCTTTCGGCCACGCGAAGCACGTGGCTGGGAATACTGTCTGCCAGATCAATGACCGTATCCAGGCTGACTTGAAAGGTCTTGAGATTGCGGCTATTCACTCCGATGATATCTGCGCCGCCCTCAAGCGCGCGCTTTAACTCTTCTTCGTCGTGGACTTCACACAATGCATCTAGGTCCAGAACGCGAGAGTAATCCAGCAGCCGGCGAAACGTAGCATCGTCCAGAGCGGAAAGAATCAACAGAATGGCGTCGGCGTGGTGAGCGCGGGCCTCAGTAATTTGAAATTCATCGATAATGAAATCTTTGCGCAGGCATGGCAGCTCAGTAGCAGCAGAAGCCTCAAGCAAGTTGGCCAGCGATCCATGGAAGAATTCTTCGTCGGTAAGCACAGACAGCGCGGATGCCCCACCGCGCGCCAGCTGGTTGGCCAGCGTTCCTACTGGAAACGTGCCGCGAATGGTCCCCTTGGAGGGAGACGCCTTCTTTAACTCCCCAATCACAGCCGGCCCCAGCTGGGACATGGCAACCAGGCGCTTGCGAAAACCGCGCGGCGTATACGCCGCAGCCGCTTTTTCCAACGGATGCACGCGTACCTGCGCTTTGGAGCGTTCAACGCGCTGGCGCGTAGCGGCAAGAATCTGGTCCAGAGTGGTCATGGCAGCAGCAGATTCAAGTATATGGGTTCTGCGGGAGAAACCGAAGAGGAAAAGCCGCCCGGCCCCGGGAACCCGAAATGGGACTAAGATAATGCCCCAGCAAATCCGGGTACTTGCGGCCCTTAGGCGGCCTGACGTTTGGTCCGGTAAATTGCCTATAACTCTCCCCGCGCACGGGAGCGGTCTTCAATCACAATGCCGCCATTTTCCGTGGTGGCCCTAACCTGCGGGTTCGCGCCGCCCATGCGGAACAATTTGTGCCCGCTGTCCCACGTGCGCTCGCCCGCATCGCATGCATTGTCTTTACAGGTGATGGAAGTGTGCTCTGATGCCACAACTTCCAGACCGCCGGCAAAGGTCTTTGGCACGGATACCACCAACCCGCCATTGCGGGCATGAGCTTCCAGGCCCTTGCCTTCCCATCGGTCAGCCAAAGCGAGTGACAGTCCGCCGTTTTCCACTTTGGCCGTCACATCGCCGCCGCAATCTTTAATGGCGATGCCGCCGTTCTGGGCTTCCGCCGTCAATTTTCCGGTGCTGCGCCGGAATGAGATACCGCCATTTTCAGCATGGGCTTCAGCCGTACCCGCGAAATTAGTTAACGACACACCGCCGTTGTGGACGCTGAGATTTAAATCCGCGTTTCTGGGCGCCTTGACCAGAAGAACCGTGCCAAGAGAATGATGATCTTCCTCTGGCGCGTGTACTGAGATTTTGGATCCGTTGATCTCCAGCCGCGTATCGGCCAGTAGGCGGCGACCCTCATTTTCATCGTCAATAGCGATCTGCTTGCAGAGCTTGAAACTAAATTCCAGCTTGTCCCAGGTCGTAACCTGGATGCCGCCATTCTGCTCTGCCGTAATTGTCAGCGGTTGATTGGGAAGCGTTTTGGTTTCTTCGTCGCGCACACTTGAGCGATAGTCATCGTTGTTCACGCGCAGATGGTCGCGGCAATCATCGCTGGCAGAATCATCATTCATTGTGACGGTTGAACTACGCCAGTTGGGGTGCTCTGCCGCACGAGCCAGAACCACGCACAGCGGCAATGCCAGGCACAAAGCAATCATCTTTTTCATGGTCTTACCTCACCAATTTCGAGTGGTTAGACCGGCAACTTGAAAGCCGGTTAGCTAAATTTTGTCCGGTGGCGAATGGGAGGTGCGTTTCATCCCAAAGGCACGGGACATTGCGCAATTACAGCGGCCCTGGTCGACTCGCGCCCACAGGGGAAAGGTTCCCCTTCGGCAAGCTCAGGGCCAGGATTTCGGCAGGAGACTCACGCCTCCTGAGCGCCTCAAGTTTGAAGCGCAGCGAAAGAAATTGCGAATTACGGCGGCCGACTTGCGCGCCGAGTCGCTCGCCTCGGGAGCAGAAAATCCTTTGAGTTGAAGCGAGCCACTCAAGCGGTGTGGAGCGCAGCGACAGAAATGAAGCCTAGGCTGTGATGAGCCCGCGAGGCTTTACGTTTTTTCGGATGAACTCGGCGATGTTATCCATGGGCGTGCCGGGATTGAAGATGGCGCTGACGCCCGCTTTTTTCAGGAAATCGAAATCCTGCTCTGGAATGATGCCGCCGATCAGAAACAGCACGTCTTCCATTTTGTTCTGCTTGAGCAGATCAGACACGCGAGGAACGATGGCGTTGTGCGCGCCGGAAAGAATGGAAAGGCCAATCACGTCCACATCTTCCTGCAACGCCGAACTGACAATCATTTCCGGGGTCTGCCGCAGGCCGGTATAGATGACTTCCATTCCGGCGTCGCGCAGGGCTCGGGCGATTACCTTGGCTCCGCGATCATGGCCATCCAGGCCGGGTTTGGCGACAAGCACACGGATTTTGCGGTCATTGGCCATCTTCTCTGATTCTATCAAAACAGATTAACCACGGAGATGGCATGAATAAGGTGTAAGTTCTGAGGCGGTATGCTCCAGGGGAAAGGAATCTGGGGCAGACAGGTTGCAGGCTGTGCTCGTGCAGTGAGGCGGTACGACCTCGACACGGAGATTAGTCAGAC
>JASLFF010000207.1 GCA_030150795.1 Terriglobales bacterium
GGTGCGGCGAGACCAGATCTTTTATGCCAAGGCAGCGGGTGAAGGCAATCCGGTGATTTACGTGGGCGCGAAGACCGGACGTGATGGGATTCACGGCGCGACCATGGCCAGTGAAGAGTTCCGCGAAGGTTCAGAGCAGAAGCGTCCCAACGTGCAGGTGGGCGATCCATTTCTGGAAAAGCTGCTGCTTGAGGCGTGTGTGGAAGCCATGCACACGGGGGCCGTGGTCGGCATACAGGACATGGGCGCTGCTGGGCTGACTTGTTCGAACTGCGAGATGGGCGCGCGCGGCGGCGTTGGCATTGAGATTGAGCTTGATCTTGTTCCGCAACGCGAAACCGGCATGAACGCTTACGAGATCATGCTGAGCGAATCGCAGGAGCGCATGCTGCTGGTGGCGGAGAGCGGACGCGAGCAGGAAGTGCTGAAGGTCTTTGAAAAATGGGGGCTCGATGGAGTGATCGTGGGACGGGTGACCAGTGGCGGCAGGCTGCGCGTGCTGGAACACGGAAAGCTGGTCGCCGACATTCCCAACACAGCATTGACTGACGATGCCCCGCTGTATCACCGTCCAATGGAGCCGTGGAGCGCGCCGGTCTCGCACACGAAGCCTGCAAATGTGAAGTGGAGCGCGGTTAGCGATTTCACAGATAACCTGAAGCGCCTGCTGGCTGCGCCGAACATCTGCTCCAAACGCTGGATTTTTGAGCAATACGATTCCATGGTGCAGTCGAACACCGTGGAAGGGCCGGGCGCGGATGCCGGCCTGATGAGGATTAAAGGATCGAAACGCGCATTGGCGATGGCACTGGATGGCAACGGACGCTGGTGCTGGCTTGATCCCAAGCTGGGCGCGATGCATGCCGTGGCGGAGTCGGCGCGCAACGTTTCATGCACAGGAGCTACGCCAGTTGCGGCAACGAACTGCCTGAACTTTGGCAATCCGGAAAAGCCGCAGATCATGTGGCAGTTCTCTCAGGTGGTGGACGGGCTCACCGAGGCCTGCACCGCGCTGGAGACGCCGATCACCGGAGGTAACGTGAGCCTCTATAACGAGACGCTGGGCGAAGGCATTTATCCCACGCCGGTTATTGGTATTGTCGGGACGCTGGAGAACGTGGAAGACGCCATGACGTTCCACTTCCGCCAGCCGGATCGCGACGTGTTTTTGTTGAGCGGAACGGTGGGCTCTGCGAATGCGGAAGCTGAGTTCGGTTCGTCAGAGTATGCGAAAGAAGTTTTAGGGCAGATTTGGGGCATGCCGCCAGCGCTTGACCTCAAGCAGGAAGCTGCGCTGCAGAAGTGTCTGCGGGAGCTGATCAAGGACCATGCGATTGAGTCGGCGCATGATTGCTCTGAAGGTGGCGTGGCGGTGGCGCTGGCAGAAGCCTGTTTTGTAAAGCCAAAGCCCGGAGCGGCAGGGCTTTACGTCGGTGCGGAGGTGGACCTTAACTCCAATGGCGTGTTCACCGAAGCGGTTTTGTTCGGAGAAGCGGCCAGTCGCGTGGTGATAAGTTGCGACCCGAAAAAGGCCTCGATCATCCAACAAGTAGCGGTAAAATGGGGCGTACGGGCGGACCGGATCGGACGCACGATTCCTGAAAAACTAGTGATATCCATTGACGGCAAGCAAGCGGTCTCAGCAAAGGTGTCTGATCTGCGGCAGGCTTGGGACACGGCATTAGTGAAGGCCTTGCACGTGGACGCGCCGGAACATTTAGTGCCGGAAGTGTTGCAACGGAGCTAGGTTTTCTGAAATCCCGAGGGATCGCTATAGTTAGCAGAATTTTCAGGAAATAAATTTTTAGATTCAACGAAGCAGCGCGTATCTCAGGACAGAATTATCTAGCGGGTAGGGGTCCCTCGCTACGCTCGGGACTTTGGAAAAAAAGCGGTGTGGAGCAAAGCGACAAAAAATGAAGCCCGACAAATTTAAAGATGAATGCGGCGTGATGGCGGTGCACAATCATCCTGAAGCCTCCACCATGGCGTATCTCGGCCTGCACCAGTTGCAGCATCGCGGACAGGAATCTGCCGGCGTGGTCTCGTCCAACGGCGAGCGTCTTTTCATGCACAAAGCCATGGGCGAGGTCGCGGAAATCTTCACCGAAGCCGTGCTCGAAAAGCTTCCCGGCAATCTGGCTATCGGGCATACGCGTTACTCCACCGCGGGCGACTCTGCCGTGCTTAACGCGCAGCCAATTATGGTCGATTGCAACAAGGGCATGATTGCCCTGGCGCACAACGGCAACCTGGTGAATGCCAATGAAATCCGCAGCCGGCTGGAAGCGCAAGGCTCCATCTTCCAGACCACCAGCGATACTGAAGTGATCGTGCATCTGATCGCGCAGTCCAAGGAACACACGCTGCCGGAAGCCGTGTGCGACGCTCTGCGCCGGATTGAAGGCGCGTTCTCCCTGGTGATGATGACGCGCGACCGCGTCTTTGCTATTCGCGATCCTCGCGGCTTCCGCCCGCTTTCCATGGGGCGCATTCCCAACGGCGGTCCCACCGGCGACACCGTTGTCTTCGCCTCAGAGACTTGCGCCTTTGACCTGATTGGCGCCGTCTATGAGCGCGACGTCAAGCCCGGTGAGATGGTCGTCGTCGGCCCTGAAGGCACGTTCTCGCGCTTCTTTGCGTCAGAGATGAAGCAGTCCGCCTGCATCTTTGAGCATGT
>JASLFF010000224.1 GCA_030150795.1 Terriglobales bacterium
GAAATCAATTCAGTCTTGAAGACGGGAAGCGGACAACAAACAAGAAGCTATACCCTGGACAAGGCTCTGGTGGTTACTCAGGTTGCAGTATCGCTCGTGCTCGTGTTGGGCGCGGGCCTGTTCATGCGTAGCCTGCAGAAACTGTGGACGATTGATCCAGGTTATGACCGAAAGAATCTTTTGATGTTTTCCGTGTCTCCGAGACTTGCGGGACGGACCGGTGGTCCAGAACTCGCCGATCTGTATCGCGAATTGTTGAGCCACCTCAAAGCAACTCCAGGCGTGCTTTCGGCCACGTTCTCGTATGTCCGTCCGATTGACGATGAAGCGCATTTCGTAAATGTCATTGAAGTTGTCGATCGGCGCACGCTGACCCATGATGAACAAGTCAAGGTTGCAATCAATGGCGTGGGGCCAAATTATTTCTCGACTTTAGGAACGCCGATTGTCTTGGGTCGCGATTTTATGCCAGAGGACAACGAAACCGCTCCGAAGGTTGCAATTATTGGTGACAGTCTTCGACGTCAATTGTTCGGCAATGAGAATCCGATCGGTAAACGGATCAGCGACCACGATCACGCAAATTTGGAAATCATTGGCGTAGCGCGAGACTCGAAGTATGGTGACTTGACCGGCCCGCAGAAGGGGATGCTCTTTACTCCCGCGCTACAAACTGATCTTACCAATAACTATGTTATCTCATTTGAGGTTCGTTATGCCGGCACACCCGCTATCCTGATACCTAGCCTCCGCCGTGAAGTTACAGCCGTCGATGCCAAGCTGTCTATCTTTCGGGTTAGAACGCTTGAAAGCCAAACAGAGGAATCTTTACTGAAGCAACGCCTGTTGGCAGCCCTCTCAAGCTTTTTCGGCGGCCTTGCATTGACACTGACGGGCATCGGCATCTACGGGATCATGGCCTACTCTGTGCTGCAGCGAACCAGGGAGATCGGTGTTCGCATGGCCCTTGGTGCACCCGCTGCCTTGGTCGTGCATATGGTTCTTCGAGAAGCCCTTGTGCTGGTGATCCTTGGCGGTGCTATCGGTATGGCTGTTGCCCTGGCAATGGGACGATCCATTTCAACTATGCTTTTTGGTGTGACATCGAATGATCCAAGCGCTATAATCGCGGCAACACTGGTGATCCTCCTCATCGGTTTAGTGGCAGGTTATTTGCCTGCCCGGAAGGCTTCCACTCTCAATCCCATAGCTGCCCTGCGACAGGATTGAAGCAGATAGTCTATTGAGCAGTCTTGCATTTTTGAGCCGCGTTGGAAATCCTATGTTTCAACTGCGCGCCAACAATGCCCTGAGCAATTATTAATGGAAATGAATCAGCCCTAACCACCGGATTCAAGATGCCGGCTTCCTTTAGAAGAACCATCCCAAGCACTCATTAGCCATCTGCGCGCCCACCGCATAAAAGGATTTTGCATGAAGGCGTTATACATCGCACCATTGCCCGAGGACATCGAGCACAAAAAAGACCAGAATGTCTCAAACCACACGGTGATGGGAGCCCGAATATATCACTGGGAGGCATTAACCTCCATCATTCGGTACAGCGGCTTTGACAAAATATTTCTCCCCAAGAATGCAACTTTGCGCTATACGCCATATGAGGATATGCCGTTATATCAGGAAAACAGGGATCGGATAGGGTTCCTAGAGGATCATGAATTGGTACAGTTAGCTGCCTATGATGAGGCGGTCATTTCCTATCTAGTGCCCACTTTGGCGGATGCAGCGCGCCGCCGCCGCCTGACAGGCCGCTGTTCAATCCCAGTGACAGGCATCATACATTCAATCCATCATTCCAGCCAGCCGATGAACGTCTTTGAGATACTAGCGGCATCTCCGCGGTCTTACGATGCGATGATCTGCTCTAGCCGCGCCGGCCGGGATGCCTATCAAAAGTTCATAAAACTGGTACAAGCACGTGTACACGAGACTGGCGCCACAGGTTTTGACTGCAGGTTTCAGCTGCCATTGATACCCCTGGGTGTACACGTAAACTCATTTGCAGGACCAGCGAGCAATAACATCCGGACTTTGCTAGGTTTGGATGATGCCATAGTGGTTTTATACTTCGGACGTTTATCTGAAATGAGTAAGGCGGATTTGGTGCCGTTGATCTTTGCTTTTTCTCAAGTTCTGGAAGCCGGGCAGAAAGCATGGCTGGTGCTGGCAGGTGATGACACTCAAATTCATTGCGCTGATCATCTGCGCAACGCAGCTGAGCGGTTCAGATGTGGTGATCGCGTGCGAGTCATGCCAAATCCGACTACTGCGGAAAAACAGCAGTTGTACCGGATGGCCGATGTCTTTGTGGCTCCCAGTGATAATCTTCAGGAAACATTCGGTATAACCGTAGTTGAAGCAATGGCAGCAGGACTTCCGGTAATAGCAGCGGATTGGGACGGGTACCGGGATACAGTGGTCCATGGGAAAACCGGCTACTTAATTCCAACTGTGTTGCCGATTTTTCCCTCCGCATTTGACCGCATGCGCGGATCCGGTGGAATGGTCGATGCCGACCTCCTCTCCGCGACAACAACGGTAAGCTTGCCGGCGCTGCGGGAGGCAATTCAAACCATGGTTGTGGACGGTACCAAGCGTAAGGATTTCGGGCGCTCAGGACAGAAGCGCGCGCTTTCTTTGTATGATTGGCCGGCTGTGGTCAAAGCTTATGAGGACCTTTGGACCGGTTTGTGTGAAACGGCGAAGGCGGCCTGTCAGTCGAGTTCAGGTTCTTTCTTAGATTTGGAACAATATGATTATCGGGACATATTCCGCCATTACGCGAGCACCGTCCTGACGGAAGAGACACGGTTGGCCGTCACAGAGGCAGGACGTTCTTATCTGGCTAAACCGATGGATATCGTCCACATCCTTGGCTCTACGACTGCGATGTTTAAGCCGTCCGACATGCAAGCGATCCTGGAAGATCTGGAAATACGCCGGACGGCAAGCGTGTCGGAACTGATGTCTTGCCACAGCGGGCTTGATGATTCAGGTCGGACATGGACCATGGCGGCTGTTGGCCGTCTTCTCAAGTACGGACTTGTAGAACTGGTATAAAACTAGCATCTCGATGATTTTCCAGTCTCTTCTACGCGAAGCCAGGGTTGAGCCCGAATCAAGGCTTGATGAATAAATGTGGCGCTAATTTTCAAGTTGAATATTCACAATCGAGGAAGGTAGCGAAATGTTGTGCATCGGTTTTAGCGGTGGGCTGAATTTGGTTCACGAAAGCCCTTACGACGAAGAGTTCGGACATGATGGAGCGGCTGTGCTTCTTGCCAATGGTGAAATCGTTGCAGCGATCGAGGAAGAACGGCTGAACCGTATCAAGCATTCCGACAAGTTCCCGGCACACTCTCTGCGGTTCTGCCTGGAAAGCCGGAGTCTACAGCCAAAAGATGTTGACTGCTTTGCATTCTATGCGACGGAAGCATACTGCAACACTTTGTTGGCCAGAGTGCTCCAGGGCCGCGAGGATCTGGCCGGCACAATCGATGCGAAGACTCTGGCGCATCAGCGCCTTCAGCAGACGTTGGGAAGCGAGATTGACAAGCAACGAATCACGTTTGTTCGGCACCACATGGCCCATGCAGCCAGCGCCTTTGCTTTGTCGGGCTTTAAACGAAGCCTGGTAGTGGCGATTGACGGTAATGGCGACTTCCTTTCCGGCTTGATTGCGGTAGGAGAAGGCTCGACTCTAGAGGAAATTGAGAGTTTTCCTCAAAGCGAATCGCTTGGAGAGTTGTATGTGAGGGTGATTCATTTCCTGGGCTATGGGCCATTTGACGAATATAAGGTGATGGGATTGGCGCCATATGGTAACCCGGCGGTTTACCGTCCAGTCATGCGCGGTCTTTATGAGTTGTTGGCAAATGGCGGTTATCACCTTTATTTAGACCGTATCACCTCCTCCTTCGCACACACGATCGCGATCCGCAAAAAGGGAGAGCCGTTCACTCAGCAACATAAGGATCTGGCTGCAGCCTTACAGGAAGCCCTGGAAGAAATCGTGATGCACGTGCTGCGGCACCGGCAGCAGACGACTGGGCTCAAAAACCTGTGTTTGGCGGGTGGCGTTGCGCACAACTGCACAATGAATGGCAGAATACTTTATTCGCGGCTTTTTGAGCAGGTTTTCGTGCAGCCGGCAGCGCACGATGCCGGCTGCGCCTTGGGCGCGGCGCTGATAGCTTCTCAAGCCGCAGGATTCTCGCCAGAGAGAAAAAGAATCTCGCATGTGTATTGGGGTACTGACATCGGGAGAACAGCGGAGATTTCGCAGGAACTCCAGCGCTGGAATGGATTTGTTGGTTTCGAACGATCTAAAGACGTGGCACATCACGCGGCCTCGTTGATTGCGGAAGGACACGTTGTGGGGTGGGTCCAAGGACGTTCGGAATTCGGACCGCGAGCCCTTGGGAACCGAAGCATTCTTGCGGATCCTCGTCCAGCGGAAAACAAAGAACGTATCAACCTGATGGTCAAAAAGCGTGAAGGATACCGGCCATTTGCGCCTTCCGTGCTCGAGGAAAAAGCCAATAGCTTATTTGATCTTCCTCCCGGAGTGGAGTCCTTGCCTTTTATGATCTTCGTGGTCAAAGTTCGAGAGGACAAACGAGCCCTCCTGGGAGCCACCACTCACATCGACGGAACGGCACGGGTTCATACCGTCTCGCGATCGACAAATCCCCGTTATTGGGATCTGATTCAGGCATTCAATGAACTCACAGGAGTGCCTGTACTTCTTAATACTTCATTTAATAATAATGTCGAACCAATCGTGAACTCTCTGGAGGACGCAATCGTCAGCTTCCTGACAACGGGGCTGGATTATCTGATCGTGGATGACTTCATAGTGAGGAAGCATTCCCCAACATGGTCTGACTGGCTGTCCATGGAGGTGTCTTTGCCATCTTACACGTTGCTATATCAGGACGAAGTCTTAGATAAGAAGAGACAGGCGGCAGTCCATTGCGAGATACGTACAACTTATGACAAGAAGGTCCAAGTGACCTGTTCGCAAACGCTTTTCCGGTTATTAATCGATATTGAAACAGAAATGTCAATTGCAAAATTGCTCCAGGCAGGCGGCATAAACGCTGAAGCCGATCAACGTGAACTCGTCAATGAACTTCGTGAGCTGTGGTCGAAACGGCTCGTGGTATTGCGGCCACAAGTATCCACTGCTGAACAACCAACGGATCGTCAAAGTTCTTTGGTCGGGAGCGATGGCAGGTCTGTGTTGGCAACGGCCGCTCCACAAGCATAACATCACTTCTCGAACCGCACGTGAGCTGCCAGCCGATCCGGGCTCGCGCAACTCCTAGTTGCCCTAAAGGAATGATTTCATGGCCATAGCAGCAATACCAAGAGCTGTGTTCTCCGGGGGAAGCTTTTTAGTGGAGGAACACAACATCGACGCAGTGTTCACGCCGGAAGATTTGAACTGGCAGCAGAGCGCGATTGTTCAGAAGATCCAAGACTTTGTCCGCGATGAAATTGTCCCAAATCTTGATCGTATCGAACATAAGGACTTTTCCGCGTTGCGCGAGTTGGTAAGAAAGGCCAGTGGATGTGGTATAGCAAGCTCCGATATCCCAGCCGAATATGGCGGCTCTGATTTGGGCCAAATCGGCTCCGCGCTCATCACAGAATACCTTTCACTATGCGAAAGTGCCAACGTGAGTCTGATGGCACACAGTTGTTTTGGCATCTTGCCAATCGTCTACTATGGCACTCTGGAGCAGAAGGCCGCATACCTTCCAAAGCTGTCTCGCGGCGAATGGATTTCTGCTTATGCACTCTCGGAGGCGCCTTCTGGCAGCGATGTGATGAACCTTCGTGCCCGAGCAGTGCTTTCAGCTGATGGCAATGAGTGGATACTGAATGGCGAGAAAACGTGGGTTACCAATGGTGGTTTTGCTGATCTATTTGTGGTCTTTGCTGGTGTAGAGGACGCACAAATCAGTGCTTTCCTCGTAACAAAAGATGCTCAGGGACTTCGAGTTGGAAATGAGATCAGCAAGGTGGGTCTCCGGGGAACCTCCACTTGTTCCCTCATGCTGTCAGATTGCCGCGTGCCCGCGCAAAATCTGCTGGGCCAAGTTGGTAAAGGACACAAGATTGCATTTAACACTCTCAATATCGGCCGGCTGAGACTGGGAGCGGCGGCAATCGGCGGTGCACGCCACTCGTTGCAAGCTGCGCTCGCTCACACGAGACGGCACCGGGCATTCGGAAAGAGTTTGGCTGAGTTTGGTTTGATCCAACATAAGATCGCGAAAATGGCTGCCCTCATTTTTGCGGGTGAGTCCATGGCGTACCGGACACTTGGGATGATTGACAAGGCAATCCTGAATATGGATGCGCAGTCCCGGAAAGATGGTACGGCGCTAGGCGAGAGCATTCAGGACTTCGCCTCGGAATGCTCGATCTTGAAGGTGTGGGGATCAGAACTGCTGGACTACGCTACAGATGAGACACTGCAAATTGCGGGAGGTATCGGGCTCATTGAGGACAGCCCGATCGAACGTAGATATCGTGACTCGCGAGTGAGCCGGGTTCTTGGCGGCACATGTCAGATTAATCGGCTGATCATCACGGGCTGGTTGATAAAGCGTGCGATCGAGCGAAAATTTGCGCTCTTTGAAGTGTTGAAGAGGTTGGCGACAGAGCCCAACTCTAATGCCGGCCAGTCCGATCTGCAAGGACCATTGGCTGCTGAGCGTGAACTTGTCAAGGATGCGAAGAGAGCCACTCTCATACTTGCCGATCTCGCTTCCAAGAAGTATGGAATGGAGATTACAAACCAGCAGGAGATCGTTGCTTGCCTTGCCGACACGGTAATTGAGATTTATGCGATGGATTCGAGCGTGCTTCGCACCCAAAAAATCATTGAGTACAAAGGCCTAGGCTGTTCAGATCTTGCAGTAGCGATGAACCAGCTTACCTTGTCTTATGCGCTGGAGAAGGCTGAGATGGCCGCACGGAGAATTATCGCGGCTGTCTGCGAAGGTAAAGCATTGCAAGAGCAAATGCAGAATTTGCACCGGCTTTTGACGCCTCGGAATCCGGTAAATTCCAGCGTTTTGTCCCGGCAAATTGCCAACTGGTTGATTGAGGAAAAGGAGCCTACATTCTTCCTCCGGTCAATGAAGCCCAGATAGCGTAGCCTTGGTTTGATGATGGCCGGCCCGAAGGTTTGTTGATCCTGCTTCTCCAGAGCTTCTTTTGTTTCTGCTCGGCAAAATACCCCCCAGTAATCTTGAAGCGATGCAACGATAACAAAATATGTGATGATAGCCATGCAAAAGAGAGACAAAAAACAGCCGCTTAGAGTCGGCTTTTATGGTCCCGTGTCGCAGATCTCCGGCTATGGGACCGCAGCCAGGACATATGTTCATGCATTGCACCGGGCCGGCGTGGAGGTGTCGGTTATAGATCTCGACTTCTTTGGCCCAGACCTAGAGGTGAAAGACCCGCTGGTTCATACGCTCTTGGATCGCAGAATAGAGCCGGATTTTCACATAATCCATTATTTTCATCCTCAAATAGCGAAAGTACTATCACTCTACTTGGATAGGGTGATTCTGATGACCACCTGGGAAACGGATATATTGCCCGCCGGTTGGAAAAGCATATTGAACCATGTGCGCGAGGTTTGGGTACCATGCGACTACAATATATCCATCTTCGAAAAACATCTCACAGTGCCCATATTCAAATGGCCACATGCCATTCCACCGCGTAATGAGTCTTTGAACAGTGGTTGCGTTCCAGTTCCAGAGATTTCCGAAAGCGACTTTGTTTTCTACAGCATTTTCATGTGGCAAAACCGCAAATATCCTGAAGGTATTATTGAAGCGTTTCTACGTGCTTTTCCATCGGATGCGGACGTGATTCTGGTATTGAAAGTGGTCTTGTACGGAACCGGAATCGATCCCGGAAAAGTGCTTGAGGAAGTCCGGCAACGGACGCGCTCGAACGCCCGGGTACTGATCATTCAGGGCATGTGGTCAGAGGGTGATATGGAGTCGCTCGCGCGCCGGGGAGACTGCTATGTGTCGCTCCACCGTAGCGAGGGATGGTGCTATCCGCTCTTTGATGCTGCTTGCTGTGGTAAACCCGTCATCGCCACTGGCTATTCAGGTCCTCTCGAGTATCTAGCTGGAATGGACGGCTCGCTCGTTCGCTACAAGCTGCAAGAGGTTGAGGAGCGGGACCAATGGTTTCATCCGCCGATGAAATGGGCTCAGCCGGATCTGGAGCATGCAACAGAGTTGATGCGATATGTGTACGAACATCGTGAGGAAGCATCCAGTCGCGCACGAACAGCTGCCGAAGAACTCAAGGTGCGATACTCGCTGGAATCGGTTGGGCTGCTGGCCGTGAACCATTTGTCACAACTATATCTGGAATCATCTGCTGAGTTCCACGCTGAACGAACTAACAATGTCTCGAGCTAGTCTGGAGAAATGTTTGTTCGAGGACCGTACAAGGCTCACGGAGAGCCTCCCAATCGGAGAACAACAAGAAGGAATAGCAGTGCATTTCTGCGTGTGTCCAGATTTGCATGTCGTTGAGGAGCCTACTTATGACTGAGGCAAGCCCCGTTCGGTTGTCAAGCCGCCCCTTGCCAATGGTGGAAGGAATACTCTTTCACAGCGTGTCAGAGCCGGATGCAGGCGTCTATATGGGGCAACTGGTCTGCAAGTTATCTTCTGAGGTCAAACTGGCGCTGTTCGAACGTGCATGGCAGAGCGTAATGCAGCGTCATTCATCACTCCGGGCGAGCTTCCGTTGGGAGGGTCTTACACACCCAGTGCTAGAAATACACGAACATGTTCAATTACTGATCTCAGTACATGATTGGCGGGACGTTGCTGCTGCAGAGCAACAAGAAAGGCTGGAAGCACATCTTTCGGCTGATGCAAAGCAGGGGTTTGATTTCACCGTCGCGCCAATTATGCGTCTGGCGTTATTCCGCCTGCCCAGCGATGAACACATATTCGTATGGACCTATCATCATGCGTTGCTGGATGGCCGCTCTCGCACGATCGTGTTGAAGGAAGTATCTCGTTTCTACGAGGCGTATGGTGCTGAAGAGAACGTTGCACTGGCTGAGCCGCCGGAATATGTTCAGTATATTGACTGGTTCTATCAAAGGAACCAGTCTGCCGCAAAAAAGTATTGGAAAGGGCTTCTCGAAACATTTGTGTCACCCGCTCCAGTCGTCCTGCCATTGACAACCGCCAAACCGTCTGGGGGCAGGCGCCACGCGAATCGAAACATAGGGGTTTCTCCGGCCTTGCAGGAAGAACTGCTTGCATTGGCCCGGCGGTGCAAAATAACGGTAAACATTATTGTCCAGGCAGCGTGGGCCCTATTGTTGAGCCGATACAGTGGTCAGGACGACATAGTATTTGGGGAAACGCGCTCGTGCCGCCGCCCTGAATTCGAGAATGTAGGCTCCCTAGTTGGCGTGCTCATAAACACTCTGCCGATCCGGATGAACGTCAACCGGGCACGGCCGTTCATTGATTTGTTACAGGACTTACGCGAGCAACATATTGCATTGCGCAAACACGAACTCACGCCTCTGCTCGCAATCCGGGAATGCAGTGGCCTTGCAAACCGAGAGCAACTGTTTGAGAGCATAGTCGTTTTTGAAGAATACGAATTGAATGCCGTTCTCCAGCGGGATGCCTGTGGCCTCTGGAGCGAAGGAATCCAGCTCTCGGTTCCTACTCATTACCCCCTGGCCGTCATTGGGTACGCCAAGCCCAGCCTGTCCATTAGTATTGCCTACGAACGCCTGAATATTTCCGATACGGTTGCTGTCTGGGTGGCCGAGCAGTTTCGAGCTTTGCTTGAGAGGATTGCTCAAAACCCTGGTGTGGGTGTGGGAAATATTCTGCTGCTGACTGGTGCTGAGCGTGAGCAGATCTTGACGGAATGGAACGACACCAGTCGAGACTACTCGCGACACATGACCCTCCCACAGCTATTTGAGGAACAAGTACTAAGAGCGCCGGATATGGTAGCGCTGGTATTCGAAGAAATGATGCTCACTTACGCGGAGTTGAATGAACGAGCAAATCAGCTAGCTCACTACCTCGTGAAACAGAATGTTGGTCCCGAAGACATCGTGGCCTTGGCCATGCCGCGGTCTCTGGACATGGTCACGGGATTGCTGGGCATTCTCAAGGCAGGTGCGGCATACTTGCCACTCGATCCGGAGTATCCGAAAAGCCGCCTAGCTTACATGATAGAGAATGCTGCACCCGCATATGGGATACCACTCAGGAACTGGCCTCAGAACTGCCACAAAGCTTGCGGCTCCTGCTTCTGGATGATCCGCAAACCTTGAGAACACTGCGCAGCGAGCCCATTTTCGATCTTACGGATTCGCAGCGATCGCGGCATCTCACACTACAACATCCAGCCTATGTTATCTATACCTCCGGTTCTACCGGCATTCCCAAGGGCATTGTGATGCCATGTCACTCGCTTTTCAACCTGCTGAGCTGGCAAAAGGCCACAATGTCGCAAGTGCCCGGACGGAAGGTCGTTCAATTCACGGCCATGAGTTTTGACGTTTCCATCCAGGAGATTTTGGCGACGCTTATCACGGAAAAAACCCTATTTGTAGTTGACACCGACACACGACGTGACCCGGCCAGATTCCTCGCTTGGATGAAAGAAAAGGATATTGGTGAGCTGTTTGCACCTACTCTTGTGATTGAGGCTCTTGCGACCGCTGCCAGGGAGCGGGCATTTGAGATTACTCTAAATGATATTGTGCAGGCGGGCGAAACCCTGACACTTCCGCCTCACGTGCGTGATTTTTGCCGGAACTCTCATGCACAACTGCGTAATGATTACGGTCCTGCAGAAACACATGTATGTACGTCCTACGATCTCCCGCAGGCAATTGATGATTGGCCCTTCTCTGCACCCATCGGACAGCCTATCTGGAACACGCAAGTGTACGTGCTGGATAAAACTCTGGAACCAGTGCCGGCAGGCGTGGCTGGCGATCTCTATATTGCTGGAGCAGGAGTAGCGCGAGGTTATCTGAGGCGGCCAGGTCTGACAGCGGAGCGGTTCGCGCCGAATCCGTTTGGTCCACCTGGTGCACGGATGTATTGGAGCGGAGATGTGGTGCGCTGGCGGGAAAAGGGAACGCTGGAATTTCTGGGCCGCACCGATGATCAGCTCAAGATTCGTGGGTTTCGAGTAGAACCAGGAGAAATCGAAGCGGTTCTGATGCAACATCCAGCTGTGAAGCAAGCCGTGGTAATTGCGCCAGAGTACCGCCCGGGGCAAAGGAGACTGGTGGGTTATGTAGTGCCAGCTGCTGGAGCCAGCTTGAATATGTCCGAATTGCAGCGTCACGTGGCCGCGCAATTGCCTGAATATTTAATCCCGGCGGTGATCATGGAAATAGAGAGTCTGCCATTAACGGCTAATGGCAAGCTCAATAAGAATGCTTTGCCAGTTCCTGAGTTCTCGAGCCAAGGTAGAAGCCCGAAGACGCCAGAGGAAGAAATCCTGTCTGAAATATTTGCGGAAGTGCTGGGACTCAAGCAGGTGATGATGGATGATAACTTTTTTGAACTTGGCGGTCACTCGTTGCTTGCCATGCAGCTTGTTTCGCATCTCCGCAAGGTGTTGCTGGTTGATGTTCCCGTGGCAGAGTTGTTTAAGAATCCTACTGTAGCGTCGTTCCTAATGGCTGTGATGGCAAATGAACCTAGTCCCGGACATACCGTGCAAGTCGCCAAGATTTACAAGCAGCTTGAATCCATG
>JASLFF010000257.1 GCA_030150795.1 Terriglobales bacterium
CTGGGGCACCAGCGCCATCATGATCGGCTTGACCATTGCGCTGGTCTGGACGCAGATCACGGGCCAGGGCTAGAGCAGTTTGCCGGCGCTGATGTCCTTCACTAATCTCACGTCGGCTTCAAGAAAGTCGTAGGTCGGCAGCTCTTTGCGGTCGACCCATCGCACATCGTGAAAGATGCGGTTCTCAATCTCATTTCTAAACTGATCGACGCGGTAAAAATAAAGTTCGAGCGACGTGCCGCTCGCGTAGGTGTGCTGGATTGCCGCGACCTTGCGGCCAATCACGGCATCAATACCCAGTTCTTCTTCCAGTTCGCGATGTAGCGCATCTTTCAGGTCTTCATCGCGCTCTACCTTGCCGCCAGGAAATTCCCATTTCAGCGGCATGGCCTGACCTTCTGCCCGCTGGCAGATCAGGATCTTATTGTCGCGAACTATCAACGCAGCTACGACTTGCTTCATTAGTTTCTGTCGCTCCAAACTTTTAACCACAAAGGTCACTAAGGAACACGAAGTAGATGAACCGCAGGCGCGAAGCGAACTTTGTGTGCCTTCGTGTCCTTCGTGGTTAAGTTCTTTCCGTCAGTGCCGATGTTGATTTAGTGTGATCGATGCTGCGCAATCCCTTTGGCGCTTCAAACAACTCCGGATGAATCGCTGCCGCAAGCGCGTGCAAGCCCTGAATCAATGTGCTCGCCGGGGTGTTCAGAAATTCGTCATTGATGCAATACACGCGGCCATTCTTTGCCGCCTTCGTCTGTTCCCAGCCGCGCTTGGAGATGATCTTTTCCAACGGCACGCGGTCGCCGGCGCCGCACCATGCGGCAACGATCACGTCAGGATCAGCAACGGCAACTTCTTCTTCCGTGGTCTGCTTTCCCGGCTGGCCAAAGAAGCGTCCCCCGGCGGCTTCGACCAGTTCGGCTACCCAAGTCTGCGAAAGGATCAACGGCTTGCCCCATTCTTCGCAGTAGACCAAAGGCCGTTGCGCGTTCGTTGTCGTCTGCCGCATGGTTTGAACCTCTTTTTCCATCCTTGCGACCAGCTCCAAACCACGGGCCTCTGATGCGCCTGGCGCTTCTGAAGAAACCACTCGCGCAATCATCATGATGTCTTTGTAAATATCGTCAAGAGATTTGGGCGCCAAGCCGAGGAAAGGCACGCCGCTCTTGAGAATCTCCCCGACCGATTCCAGTCGGTACGGAACTGAAGCAATCACCAGATCGGGCCTGGCTTCCATGAGCTGTTCCGCCTTGGCTGACCAGGAATCCTCCACGATGATGCGGCCCGTCTCATGTACTTCAGGACAGACATCGACGCAATATTTGGTGCAGGCCACTAACCGATCCAGCACCCCCAGGTCGCGCAATGTAACTGTCACGCTCGGCTGCAGCGACACTATTCGCTGTGGAATGCGGTTTTCTGGCATCATTGGATTATATAAACAGAACGCCAACGGCAAAGCTCTTTGAAACAGGAGCACTGGAAGGCGGGTTGGAAGAAAGCGCGGGAAAAGTTGAGTAGAACTCTGCGTTCGGAGGATATTCAATTAATCCCAATCTCCCAATTGAAATACCAGCATCGCCAGCCTTTTTTGCGATCTTGGATCAAAACAATATCCCGCCAAATTGACATCCAATGCATGTGTGCCATAATGAGAGTGAACTGATTAATCAGTTCATCTGAGATATTAAGATTATGTCCATGCCCAAAGTAATCACGGCCCTCACTGCCCGGACCCAATTCGGCCAGATTCTGCGCCGGGCAGGGCGGCAGCACGAGCGTTTCATTGTTGACCGTCGGGGAAATCCTGAAGTGGTCATTATGGGTCTGAAAGACTTTCTCAAAACGATTGCGCCGGAACCCGAAATGCTCCAGGCGATACGGGCCGAGGCCAAGAGGAACAAGACGTCAAAGCTGACCAGCCGGCAGATCGACCAAGAGATTACCGCATACCGCCGGGAGCGAAGACTGAAAAATGCCACGTTCAAGCGTCGTTCTTGACACCAATGTCATTGTGTCGGCGCATCTGAAAGAAGAGGGTCTTGAAAGATTCGTCCTGGACCTGGCGCTGGCCCGCAAGCTTCAACTCTTCCTGTCAGATGAAATTCTTGGAGAATATGAGGGGGTGCTGGCGCGCGCTGCGTTCAAACTTAGTCCTGACAAAGTTGCAGTATCAATGCGGCTGCTCGAAAAGGCTGCAACCATGGTCTACCCGCAGAAAAAAATCACGGCAGCCAAAGACCCGGACGACAATAAATTCCTGGAGTGCGCCGCAGAGTCCCAAGCCGAGTACTTGGTTACAGGCAATAAAAAGCACTTTCCCAAACAGTGGCGGCAGACCCGAATCGTAAACACGCGGGAGCTGTTGCAAGAAATCACGACAGACTTGCAGCGTTAGCACCGATGCTTTTTTCGCTTTCGAGTTGATTGAGCGACCGATTACGATAGGCGACAAAAACCAATGTCTTACTCCGACAAGGTCCTCGATCATTTCGAGCATCCGCGCAACGTGGGCGAGATGCTCTCGCCGGACGCCGAGGCGCGCCTGGAGCATCCCGTCTGCGGCGACATCATGAGTCTCTCAGTAAAGCTGGCTGATGGACGCATTGACCAGGTGCGCTATCGCACGCGCGGCTGCGTGGCCTCAATTGCCGCAGGCTCGTGCCTGACAGAGATGATCCAGGGAAAGTCTCTGGCTGAAGCCTCCGCGCTCCAACGTGAGAACCTGCTGGAAGCGCTGGGCGGACTCCCAAATGCTTCTGTCCACGCAACCCATTTGGCGATGGATGTGCTAGCCCAGCTATTGAAAAAGCTGGCAACTACTTAGGATTGAAGCCCCTTCTCTCTGTATCAGCGTCCAATCGAGCGATAGGGTTACTCGGTGGATAATTGTGCCGAACTGGGCGGCGCCGCCCGTCCCAAGATTAAAATTCTCTTGCATAGTGCCGATTAGCAGTACAATATTTCCCCACAGCCCGCCCTGCCCAGGGACGAGAGAAGGACATGACTATGCCGCTAGCGATGCTGCTGCTGCTTGTTACTACGCTAACGCCCCCCAACCCTTCCGTCGATGGCGTAAAGATCGTGACGCGCCAGATCACGGGCGGCTTTACGGACACGCGCACCGAATATCTTGCGCCCGACCGCCTGCGCAATGAGTGGCAGTCGCAAATGCGCGATGGCGCAGGCCCGCCCATGGCTACCATCATCCAGCGCGGCGAACGCGATCGGGTCTTCATGCTTGACCTTGCGGCGCACGAATACATTACCTATGAGACTGATCCTCGTGGATCGACAGTTGCCGTTAAGCGGCCCATGGTAGATTCCGGCGGTACGCTGAAGATTTGGATCGAGAGCACTGATACCGGTGAGCGCAAAGAGCTTTTTGGACACATTGCCCGGCACATCATTACTCGCGAAAAGCGAGTTGTTGGGCCTGGCGCATGCTCCAAGCCATCGGTAAGCGAAACCGACGGCTGGTACATCGACGGCTCCGTGTTGCCGGAGTGGCACCAGCAGAAGAAGAACAACTATGGCGTGGTGCTGGCCGCGGAAGTCTACGCCGGCTCAAATGACAAGTGCTTTAACAAAATGGACAAGATTGAGGTCCACCGCAGCGGTGTGGAAACCGGCTTCCCGATAAAAATAACTACCACGTTGACCAGTGAAATAACCCAGGCTGATGGCAGCACGCGGACACTTTCTTCCACCTGGGGCTCAGAAGTAGTTGAATTGAAAGAAGGGCCGCTGGAACTGACGCTGTTTGATGTCCCCAAAGATTTTCGTCGCGTGGAATCGCTCCGTAGCTGGGCCGCCCAGCCGCCGCGGCAGCTTACCGGATGGGAGTGGTTCAAGGAAAAAGTCCAGGAGATGTTCAAATAACGGCGAGCTTTTGACGGCACAGTTTCAAGACGGGTCCTCAAGAAAGAACCTCGATTTGGATCTGCTCGGTTGAATCGCCGGAAAAATCTTCAACCCCAGACGCGATGTGCCGTTTCCATCACCAGCCGCATCTTGGCCCACTGTTCTTCTTCCGTCAGGAGATTTCCTTCCATGGTTGAAGCAAACCCGCATTGCGGGCTCAGGGCAAGACGTTCCAGCGGCACGTAAGTTGCGGCCTGCTGTATCCTGCGCATCAGCGCGTCGCCGTTCTCCAGTTGCGGGCGCTTACTGCTGATCAGCCCCAGCACCACCGTCTTGCCCGTAGGAACAAAGCGCAATGGAGCAAATGTGCCGGATCGCTCATCGTCATATTCCAGGAGGAAACGGTCGACGTTGACGCCGCCAAAGAGCTTTTCGGCAATCGCATCATAACCGCCTTCTGCATACCAGTGGCTGCGATT
>JASLFF010000258.1 GCA_030150795.1 Terriglobales bacterium
CCGGAATTCCATGCCGGAGCGGTTCAGGCCGCAGAAAGTACAATGATTTTTCTCTCCTCACCACCAACGGCGCGAAGTTTCAAACGGCAATTGCACGGAACGGGCACGGCCCCACGATCCATATCCGCTTGCCTGGCGCGCATAGTAAAACTCGTCAAAGTCCGGGACCGGGGTCTCATTCATCGCGTGAAAATTGGGGGCCCGTCCGGCATACTTTACCTGGCCCTGAACATCGCGCCACATGATTCCCTGCAAGCCTTCCATACTTTGGCCGCTGTACAGGCGCTCGACCATCTGCGGAAATGAGATTTCCGCGTCGCCGCAGTGAACATAATCCATCTGCGGACAGCCCTTCATAACCTCGTCGGCAATATCATCTTCCATGGCGCCGCCGCCCATAATGATAGGGACCTGCGGATATCGCTTCTTGAGCGCGCGAGCCAGCGCCAGGCTGGAAAGCAACTGCTGGTAGACCACAGTGAACCCGATGAGGCCAAAGCGGCTCCAGTCGGTGCTGTCCACGCAGAAGTCGATAAATGATTGTGCTCCGTGGTTGCGAAATTCCCGCAAGTCCTCCAGAGTGCAACCCGCGGCCTTGCACATGGCCGCAAATGCCTCACTGTGTGCGAGAAAATATTCTTCAACATCGGGATTGGCTTCTTCACCGAAGGCCGCTTTGGACCAGACCCACTCGCCCACCAGGCTGGGCCATACCTCGGCGAGGGTTTCGCTGAGCGGCCACCCAATTTGAGTTCCCAGGTACATGAAGAGTGAAAACGGCTGGACAGGAATACCGGCCCTCTCCAGCGTGGGTTTCAACAGGGCCAATTGGATGGAAGGAATGCCTCCCGATTGCGAAGGCATGCTGATCAGAGCTACAGGCTTACAGTCCATAGGCTTGCTCACTGAAAAAATGTGAGATTAAAGTATACCCTTTGCCGGGACACCCAAAACCTCAAAAAGCTTGTCCTGTCCCGATCATTCCTGCATCAACTTCGTGGCATTTCCCGTGATGACTTGCCTGATGAGCGCCTGATGCAAATCCAGAGGGTCTACCCGCGAGCGAGCCCTCTAACCTCTTTATATTGAATTCAATTTTCGAGTCCCGTTTCGGCGCCAGGGCTTCCAATTTTCTTTCAATGATTTACGAGGGATGGCTTTCTCCCGTACTCATTATGAGCTTCAACTGCGTGCGAAATGAGTGCTTCCTGTGTCCGGCGCGCTCCCATAACCATCTTCAACACATCGATTGTCAGGATTTTCAGATCTCGACCGTGATGTCCGTCACATTCAATATATTCAGTGTAGAGCTAGATTCAATTGTCAATACGAGCCATAGAAGTCCCTGATCTTTAAGAACATTGATCCTGTAATAGCTGAGGTCAGCATTGGAAAGGAGGACTGCCATGGCCAGATGGTGGCAAGATTCTCGCTTCGCGTTGCGCATGTGGCGCAAGGTCCCGGCGATAACTGTTCCGGTGGTGTTGATTATGGCACTCGGCATCGGAGCAAATACAGCCATCTTTAGCATCGTGGATGCCATTTGGCTGCGTCCTTTGCCGGTTCAAGATCCTCATAACCTGCTGAAGATCACCAGCCATAAAGTAGGCGTGCCAGAGGCCGACAGGGCACTTTCCTATCCTGAAATAGAGGAGATTAGATCTGGTGTTAGTGGCTTCCGCTCTGTGGCTATTTCCTCGCGGCGTGCGGTAATGCTTCGAACGGAGCATGAGTCCGGGCTGCTTTCTACGGCAATCATCTCTTCGAACTACTTTTCCACTTTAGGTGTAGTTCCTATCCTGGGAAAGTGGCCTTCAGGAGATGAGCTGGACGCCAGCGGTAATCCGGAAGTGGCCCTGAGCTATGAATCCTGGCACAAGTATTTTGTAGGCCGCCCCGATGTAATCGGCAGTTCTATTACGCTCAATCGGACAAAAGCAATCATAGTTGCTGTCCTGCCGGCCGAATTTCGTGGCACTGATCCTTTTGCCAGTCCTGCTATCTGGATTCCCATAGGCACATGGGTGCAAATCAATCCGGGCGAGCGCGCTAACCAAACCAACCGGGAATTCTGGGATTGGGACGCTTATTCACGTCTGATTCCGGGTACGACTATAGACCAGGCGCAGCTGCAGCTTGATGGTACTACGCGGCAAATGGCCGCCGCAGCGCCCCAACAGGAGCAGTCTCGGCAATTCAGGGTAGCGCCCAACGACGAGCGGTCTGATCCGCAGTTGCGGGTCCTCGGTCGCACTCTCATGCTGCTGGCCATGGTCGTGCTGATTATCGCAGCGGTAAATGTTTCTATCCTGCTGCTTGCATTTGGACAGCGGCGGCGCAGAGAACTGGCGACCAGGATCGCATGCGGAGCCAGTCGTGCACGCCTGATGTGGCAGATTTCCACTGAAAACGGCACTCTTGCCCTGATTTCTTGCATTGCAGCACTCCTGATCGGGTATGGACTGATACGCGCCCTTCCCGTTTTGCTGCCCTCAAGCATAATTCCCATAGGACTGGACTTCCGGCTTGACAGCCGCGTGCTTTTCTGGACCCTTCTGCTCTCCGCAATAACTGTGTTTGGTTCAGGGCTCCTGCCCGCATTGAACGCCACAAACTTTGATCTGGTCAGTGCGATTAAGGAAGGCACGCAGGCGGTAAGTTCCGGAAAGCTCCGCTCGAATTCTCGCAACTTTATGGTTGTGACCCAAATCGCGGGTTCCGTTGTCCTGTTGGTCGCAACCGGATTGCTGTTCCGAAGCATGCTTAAGCTCCAGGCGGTTGATCCGGGATTTGACCGAAACAGAAAATTGCTGTTTGTAGACCTGAGCCTGGGTGTCACTGACTATGATCGCGTCACAGTGCAGAAGTATTACGACCGGGTGGTCTCAACTATTGATTCGATTTCAGCGGTGGAACAGACTGCGCTGGCGCGCCGTGTTCCTCTTGCGTCAAGCGGAAGCCGCGCGGCCAAGACGGTGCTTTTTGACAATGCTTCTTCCAATGATATGCACGGCATGCAGATTGCTTTTACCAGCGTCAGTCCAACGTACTTTTCTGCAATGCATACCCAGCTGTTGCGCGGACGCGTATTTTCCAGCGCAGATAGCCTGCAAAGCCCCAAAGTCGCGGTGATTAATGAATACGGCGCGCGGCGGTTTTTCCCAGACGGCAATGCGCTGGGCCAGCACTTCCGCATCGCGAATCGCGGGAGTGACACGTACGAGATTGTGGGAATTGTGCAGGACGGGAAATACGTGGAGCTTACTGAATCTCCGCAGCCTTTCCTTTTTTTTGCTCTTCCGCAGGACCCTTCTGCCGATCTCACGGTGATCGCCGTGATGAAGGGCGACCCGTCCATCTTTGCAAACCAGGTCCGGCAGCAGGTCCGCAACGTCGATCCACAGGTGCCGGTGCTCCAGGTCCGTACTCTGGAAGAACACTTGCGCCTCTCTACGTACACGCGGCGCATGACTACAACATTGGTGCTGGCGCTGGCATTGCTGGGTCTTGTGCTTGCCATGGCGGGTCTGTACGGGCTTATGAGCTATATCGTTGATACGCGCTCGCATGAAATCGGTATCCGCGTGGCATTGGGTGGCCATCCTTCTGATATTTCCTGGCTCGTGCTCCGTTATGCTCTTGCCGTTTCTACTGCGGGAGTGGCAGTGGGAATCGTACTGTCCCTGGCAGGTGGACATACGCTGTCAGCTTTGTTATTCGGAGTGAGTTCCACTGACGCGGTCACATTTTTGGCCGTGGCCGTCATATTCACCATTGTCGGCCTAATCGCTTCGGCCGTGCCGCTGCGTGCCGCGTTGCGCGTTGATCCCATCCGAGTGCTCCGCCACGAGTGATTCATGAAAGGTACTATGAAAGCCAGCGAAGTCCCCGTTCACATAGCTATTCAATTCCGGCATGTGCTGAAACAGACCCAATCGCTTGGATATGCTGTGGCTGCAGTCTTCGCTTTCGATCGCACCATGGTGTCCTCAAATGATCTGGTCTGGTTCATAGCGGAACGGGAAGAAGCCGCTACCCGGGATGTATGCTTACGGGCAGCCAGGGAAGCTTTGCAGCATGTTTCCAGAACTCCGGCAACAAATGCCTGCCCGGCATTCAGCTTGTCCGTTTCAGAGTGCTTCCGGCCCGCCACCTGCGTGGCCATAAGAGTTGATCTGGCGGAATGTCCTGACGTATTTGCGGCTGTGCTGTTGTGGGACAGCTATCGAGGAGACCACTTGGTGTCAGAGGTGCTGCAGGAATGCTCTTCGGTCATCAGCAGTTTCTTTGTAGCGCGCTTCGGACATAAGTCAGGGCACCAGGTGGAATGGCTGGGCGTGAGCTATGAATTCCGGCGGCTGCTGGAGAAGATTGCCGGCATTGGGCCATGCGATTCCATGCCGGTGCTGATTTCAGGAGAGCGTGGCAGCGGGAAAGAGGCCGTCGCGCTTGCTTTGCACTACTACAGCAAGCGCCGCCACAAGACTTTCCTGACCGTCAACTGTGCTGCGCTCACCGAGCAATTGTATGTCTCAGAGCTTTTCGGCTGCTGCAAAGGCGCTTACACCGGAGCTGATCAGGATCGTAAAGGCAAGTTTGCGCTCGCGAATGGCGGCACGTTGTTTCTTGATGAGATCACCGAGGTCCCCGCATCGCTCACCGCCGCGCTTCTGCGCGCGCTGGACTATGGAGAGATCCAGCCGCTGGGATCAAGCAATGTTACGCGAGTCGATGTACGTGTAATCGCCGCCACCAACCGGGACATTGATTCCATGGTCGCGCAGGGCAAGTTTCCTGCCGATGTATTTGACCGCCTGGCCGCGCTGCGCATCACTGTTCCTCCATTGCGCAATCGCGATGAAGACATCTCCATGCTGGCCAGCTACTATGCCCAGAAGTTCTGCCCCAAACGGGAGCAGTCCTGCTGCGCCAGCCATGAGGGTTGTTTTCCCGGCAGCTCCCGATGTATTACCGAACCTGCACTGGAGATTTTGCGCAAATATTCCTGGCCGGGCAATGTCCGCGAATTAAGGAATGTGATCGTGCAATCCGTCACTGCCGCAGGCGGACCTATTTCTCCCTCGGCGATACCATCGCAAGTGACGCAACAAACACATTCAGCTCCCGACAACCCTAAAACCCTGCGTGAAGCAACCAAGCTTCACATTGAGCGCATTCTGCACGCCACTAGCGGCAATAAGAGCGCAGCCGCCCGCCGCCTGGGCATTCCTCTGTCTACCTTGGTGAGCAAGATGAAAAAGCTCGGCGTCAGCTCCTGCTGAGAATTCACTAGTTTCCAATCGGCGTTGATGCTGGATGGCCTGCGATAAGAGTTTTTGTGTTCCCGCTGCAATCGGCCCCACAGGTTGCGTCCCTGCGAAAGGACCTGTCAAAACCTGCGAAATGTCGCAACCATCAAACTTTTGCATGTGAGCTGCTGCTTTTTTTTTCAATACTTTGCCGGTTCTCGTCTGGCATTTGTCTTGCTTCTATTCAGATTTCAATTCTCTGCGAAAGGAACCAGGTATGGAAACACAAGTCATACAGACGACATCCACAAGCTGTTCTCTTCACGATCACAGTTCAATTCTGGGACTGAAGCGCTCCGGCAATATGGTTTGGGGGCTGCGGAGTGACGTGCGCCGCGCCATCCTTTACGAATGCATGGAGGACATACAGGGCATTAACAGGGTCGGCTATATCCATCCCGCCGAAGCCGTGCTGATCGCCCATTTCAACGGCAGGCGAACGATTCAGCAGGTTGAAACGGAAATTGCAGAAGCTTTCGATATCTCTCCTGAAGCAGCTTGCGAAGCGGTGGAATCTCTGCTCAAGCGCTGGGGTGATTGCTTCGATCCTAATTGCGGACCGGACGCTCCTCAGTACGATCCGCAGGACTTTGTGGTTCCAGCAGAGGAAATTGATCTTACCTCCCGCCGTCTTTACAAGCCCCTGTCCTTGCTGTTCCACGTGTCCGATGACTGCATGAGAAAGTGCATTTACTGCAACGTGGAAAAGCGCCCGGCCAAATCAACCAGCGAGCTGTCATTAGCGCGCATAGAAGAACTCATCGCAGAGATGAAGAGGATTCCTACCGTTACCACGATTTTGGGCGGCGGCGATCCATTCATGCGCCGGGAGATCATGGAAATCCTGCAGATGTTCTTTGACGCTAAAGTCAAGTTTTTCCTTACCACCAAATCACACATTACCCGCGCGCGGGCGGAGCAGCTTGCCAGGATGGGGCTGAGGCAGATGCAGATCAGCATAGATGCTCCTACAGCGGAACTGGCTGATTTTCTGGTGGGTACTCCCGGGTTCTTTCACCATGCTCTCGACTCTATCCGCAACCTGCGCGATTGTGGCATCAAGGTGCGCACCAACACGGTGCTCACCAGCCATAGCATTCAATATGCCCATGAACTCGTCACCCTGCTTGCAAGATTGGGTGTGGAGACCATTCAACTGGGCCCGGTTGGCCGTTCTTTCTATACCGATTCAGAAGGATTGCTATGCAACTTTGACGACGTGCTGAGGCTCGATGAACAGCTCCCGGAGATCCGCAACCAGTTGCCTCCGGGCGTCAAGGTCAACTTCAGTTACCGCAAGGACGATTCGCTGGTTCCGGTTGAAGAACGCGCAGCCAACTTTCCTAAACGAGCGGTATGCAGCGCCGGACGCTGGGCGATGATCGTGCTCTCCGATGGCAAGGTGATTCTCTGTGATGAACTGCAGGTCAAAGATGAGCACATCATCGGAGATGTAACTACGCAATCACTGATGGAAGTCTGGCATTCCAGCCGAATGAAGGACTTCATTTTTCCGCAACGCGAGAAGTTCCAGGGCACAGCATGCTTTGACTGTTCGGATTTCGAAGCCTGCCATACCGGGCCTGGACGGTGCTTCCGTGATGCTTTGAAAGCTTACGGATCGCTGCATGCGCCTGCACCGGGATGTCCGCGCGCGCCGCAGGGTCCGCGGCTCACCTAGCGGCTTGCTGCACAGCATTCATTCTTTGGAAGGAATTGCTTATGTCAAAGCTGAAACAAGCCTTGAAAAATGCCGGACTCGGTCCTGCCAGGATCGGCCCCGGCGGCAATCTGGAACCCAATGCACCGGAAGTACGTGTGGATGTGCCACAAGTTGTCTCCTCTGTGCTTTCCAGGATGCCAAGCGAGGATCCGGGGGAAATCAGCCGTAGCAACAAACGGCAGTTCCGTTGCGGTGGGCTCTCGCCGCACTCGGAATTGCTCAACATCAACCCATAGCTTTTGCAGCAAATCTGTTTTTTGGGAGGAATTATTTATGTCAGACCTGAAGAAAGCAATCAAGAAAGCCGGCCTTGGCCCGGCCAAAACAACCCCGGGCGGCCAGTTCGAACCACTGTGTTCGACGGGAAACTGCGATCCGGGATGCACCACTGCCTGTCTGGGTGGCTGCTCCGGCTCGTGCCAAACCAACAGTTCCAGCGGCAATCAGTTGGAACAGCAGTCAAGTTAGTAAGCACATGACCGGCACATGCTGTCATGGCCGCGTCATTACCACGTCAGGCATTTGCTGACCATAACCGCAGCAGTCTCAAGCTGCTCAATTTCATTCTGAGGAGTCGTTTATGTCAGACCTAAAGAAAGCAATCAAGAAAGCCGGCCTTGGCCCGGCCAAGACCACTCCCGGCGGCCAACTCGAACCAATGTGTTCGGCGGGAAATTGTGAACCAGGATGCACCACTGCCTGTTTGGCTGGCTGCTCCGGTTCCTGCCAGAGCAACAGCGAAACTGGTGGGGGCGTGCTGCTACAGCAGTAGCAGTCTCCAGCGAAAGGCAATACCTGTAGCTGATTAACCCAATGACCGGCAATTCTCTTGCGTGGCGATTCTAGACGCGCCGGTCATTGTTAACCATCAACCACGCAGTCTCAAAGCTGCAGCAATTTCCTTTGGAGGAATCATTTATGTCAGACCTGAAGAAAGCAATCAAGAAAGCCGGCCTTGGGCCGGCCAAGACCACTCCCGGCGGCCAGCTAGAACCGCTGTGTTCAACGGGAAACTGCGATCCCGGATGCACCACTGCCTGCCTGGGTGGCTGCTCTGGCTCGTGCCAAACCAACAGTTCCAGCGGCGGCACTGGCGGGCTGGGAGGGTAAACACAGTTTGACTCTGGAGCAGGCTGGAGCGGCCCAAGCTGCTCCAGCCTTAGAGAAAAAACATGGACCGCATCAAGAAAATTATCTCCAGGTATTTCCGCATCTTTGAGTTCCTTTCCGTACTGCACGTGGATGCTGGAAGGTCCTGCGTGATGTGGGTACTAAAGGTAGTGGGACTAATTGCTTCCATGACCCTGCCTTTGCTCACCAAGTCGTTGATTGATACCGCAATCGGCCAGAAGAACTGGCACGCGTTCACGCTTAATGCGGTGGTCTCCCTCAGCATCGTTTTTTCCTCTTTCGCTGCGACCGCAGCAGCAACGTGGTATTCCACGCGAATCGCTGAAAGTTTCGGGTTCAGGCTCCGGCTGATGTTGCAAAAGCGGCTGGAACGCATGGGCGTGCTGCAACTGCGTCGCTGGGACGTAGGAGACCAGATTTGCCTTGCCAATTCCGACGTCGGGAATGTGACGCATGTCCTGGTGGAAGTCCTTCCGGGCTCCGCTATCCTGCTGGTTGAGTTCCTTGTTTTTGCGGTGATCGCTTTCAGACTCGATGTGCGCCTTACGGTTTACTTCGGTCTTTCGTTTCCTTTTATCATCCTCCTGGAAGTCCTGCACGCCCGGACCATTCGCCCGTTGCAGCACAAATTACAGCATCTCTCCGGACGCGTGAATGAACTGGTGAGCGAATACACCACCGGCATGCTCACCTTTAAGGCTTTCGCCGTAGAGCGCCGCCAAACCAGGGCCTACGCGCATACCCTGGCACAGCATGTCCGTCAGGTCTTACACAAATGGAAAATTGATTCCGCCTATCAGGCCGCGCAGTGGCTGGTCCAGGCAGGATGGGGCTGGGCCGTCATTTTCTATGGATTCTCTCTGGTCATGCGTGGTGAACTTTCCCTCGGCACCCTTCTGGCACTCAAGATGTATTTCACGGCGCTTAGCCGTCCGCTGGAGGAAGCGACAACCATCTCCCAGGCATTCGTCGTGGGTTCGGTCTCTGCGGAACGGCTTTCTGATGTCCTGAAATCTCCGGTGGATGAAGAAACGCGGGAATCTTCCCAGTTGCGCCTGAGTGCTGCCAACGCGCAACCAGGGGATTCAGAGTTCATTCTTGATAATGTCAGTTTTGGCTATCATGCCAACCAACAAATACTGCGTAATATCTCCCTCAACCTGCCTGCCCGAGGGCTCATTGGTATCACGGGACCGAGCGGTGCTGGCAAGACAACGCTTCTGGGCCTGATCGCCCGCCTGTTCCGGCCACGGGAAGGAAATATATATGCCGGGAACATTGATCTCTCGGAGTTGCGTCACCGTGAAGTTGCATTGCTGGTGAGTGTAGTGCTTCAGGAAACTTTTTTGTTTCACGGCACGATTTATGACAACATCGCCTGTACCCAGCCGGACATAACAAAAGCGGACGTGACGAGCGCCGCGCGCATGGCTGCCGCCCACGATTTCATTCTCAATCTTCACGATGGATATCACACCGACGCGCGCAGCGCAGGGCTGTCGATTGGGCAGAAGCAAAGGATCGGCATTGCGCGCGCCCTGGCCACCAAAGCACGCATCCTGGTGCTAGATGAACCCACCAGCGCTCTTGATGTGGGTATTGGCAAGCTTGTGCTGGACTCATTGCGGCAAACGTCGAGGGAACGCCTCGTCATCCTTATCAGCCATGATCCGGACACTTTGGCGCGCTGCGATGATGTCTTTGTCATTTCCCGTGGACAGATCGAACACCTGGATGCGGACGTACAGAATTCATTTCCACAATTCATCGAGTATCTGGTCCTCAAGTCCTTCTACGAAACATCTCATGATCCCACCGGTATTTCCTTGGAGGCAACATGCGAAGCAGATTGATCCATGGCACTCTCCTCCTCTTATCCTGCCTGATGTGGCCGCAGCCTGTGCGCACTCCTTTAGAACAGGCTTCAGATACGATGCGCGATTTTCTTGGCGCTCTGATGAAAGGCGACGTAGAAGCGGCAATGAGCATTGCTCAGCCGGGGCTTTCTCCAGACATGAGAGCCAGGATGCATCAGGGCTTTTCCGCAATGGCCGGCCAGAAAGTGAAGATCACCAGAATTCTGGAGGTCAAAACAGAAAGCCTTAGTGAAAGAAGCCACGTGCCAACAGCCGTTGTGTTTACCAGGATTGAGCTCCGGTATGTAAGGAACAATGATCCGCCAGTGGTTCGTGAATACCGATGGTTTCTCATCAAAAGCGAGGAGCGGTGGTACTACGACGGAGGTGGATTTTGACCCGGCCATCCGCAACTCAGGCAAGGCAGACAATGTTGACCTTGTTTATCGTGGTTTTCTCGTGTGGCCTTTACCTCAAAAATGAAAAGCCCACCCTTGAGCCGCCCGGGGATGTTGCTGTGGAATTGGATCCGCAGGCAAAACAGGGACTCTCATTGCTGCTGGAACTGGAGTCTGCCGCCGTCGCCGGGAAATTGTCCAATGCCGGTTTCATATCCCGGTTCTGCTTCCAAAACTACTGCACTGGCGATGTCTCGCAAACCAATCTTGACCGGCTGCTACAGACTGCCGGTGTGCGTACCGCGCGCTTTCTCGGAACCAGTCATGCCACTGTTCCTTCAAGCCCCGTTCAGCGCATCGTGGTGGGCGTGATTGACGAAGGCATTTACTGGCGGGACTTCTCTTTTTGGGAACCCCCCGGACGCATCCAGTGGTTCTGGGAGCAGAAGAAGGCGGAAAACAAAGGGCACGTTCCTTACGGACAGGAGTTCCCAGGAACAGAGTTGCAGTCCCTGCGCGAATTGCGTGACCAGCTTCCCAGTGAATTCGGACACGGATTTCCCACTGCCATTGTTTCTGCCGGTTTCATACCGGGCCATCTGGTAACAAAAGAAACGGGGTTTCCTGATATTCCATCATCTACTCCAATTATTTTTGTAAATACTACCGGCCGATCTGACGATATTCTCGACGCAGTAGCATATGTCATCTCCAAGGCCAGGGAGATAAATGCACGGGCCGTCATAAATCTTTCTTTCGGTGGGCACTTCGGCCCCCACGACGGCTCTGATACCTTCACGCGGGCGCTTGACGCACTCATTGGCGAAGACGCCGTCTTAGTACTTGCAGCCGGTAATGACGGGCAGCGTTCTACATATGCTCAATTCAGGGGCAATCCAGCTGTGGCCGAACTGACAGTCAGCAACTGCATGGAAGAAGATGCCAGCTTCAGCGTGGAGGGTTGGTACGACTCCTCTGCCGGAGGCGAGGTCACCGTCTCTGATCCAGCCACTCAAAAATCAGATACGGTTTCAAGTGACGACATATCAGGGTGGCGCGGTGCAGTCTATGGTGGAGTCCTTGATCATCGCCTGCGCAGTGCCAACGCCAGGAACCGAGGATTTGCCTTGATTGTTGAAGGTAAATGCGCAGGACTGACCGGTAAGTGGAAGCTGCAGTTATACAACCGCAATGGCACAAATCTACTGGATGTATGGCTCACCAGTAACAAGAACGTAAATGTGCAGATGCAACACGCTGCCGGGGCCCCGCCGGGCTTCTCCGCCGTAGCGGCCAGCACCCGCGCCATCAGTGCAGGCGCATATACCACTGACACGCAGAACAAATCTTTCGATGTGGATGCCGACAGCGGCTGGGGAAGCACGCGCACAGGGATCAGCAAACCGGACGTCCTCGCACCTGGCCATGTCCGCTTTTATGCCAGTGGGGTAGGCGACCATCCAACTGCTTCTGGGACCAGCATAGCGGCCGCCATGACTACTCGTTGTGTAGTGCATCTCTGGTCTGCACATCCTGCTCTTACGGCACGCGAGTTGCGTCAGCGGCTGCGCAACGCAATATTGCTGCCCGTATCAGGCCTGAACTGGAAAAACAATACACAATTCAAGCCTGACTCATGCGAGTGAACGAGAACTTATGATGCAGAGGATCTTTGAGGCTTCGCAGCCTCGATTTTGCCTACACTACTGAGTGCGGCGCACCAGAAATTGTCCCTAAGTGATTTGTCCGTTCCGAGACATGGGTAACAGAACGTTCCGGAGACATAGGTTACACTTTTGGCCCGAAGGGGGCGGAAAAGGAGGATGCCATGGAAGGAGAGTTCTGTTATGGACGAACGGATGCGGTTTGTGATCCGGCTCAAAGACGGAGAGACAATGGCTTCACTGTGCCGGAAATTCGGCATCTCACGCAAGACTGGCTATAAGATTTTTGAACGTTATGAGCAATGTGGACTGGAAGGATTAAGCGATCGAACGCGCCGGCCCTTCCGCTATGCCAACCAGTTACCCGAACAGGTGGAAGCGGCTATCCTCAACGCCAAGCGTGAGAAACCTCACTGGGGTGCGCGCAAGATCCGGGAGCGTCTTCTGCGGCGTCTGCCGCATGCCGTCAAGACTCCCGCCGCCTCGACCATTCACGCCATTCTGGATCGCCACGGCCTGGTCCAAGCCATGGCCCGGCGACGCAGTCGAGCAGAAGGGACGCCCTTGTCCGAGGGCCTGCATCCCAACGATCTTTGGTGCACCGATTACAAAGGCGAGTTCCAACTCCACGATAAACGGTATTGTTATCCGCTGACGGTCACCGATTATTCTTCGCGCTATCTGCTGTTGTGCGAAGCGCTGGAATCCAACCGTGAACAACTCGCCTTTTCCGCCTTCGAGCGCCTATTCCAGGAGCGCGGTCTGCCTCGGGCTATCCGCTCCGATAACGGTGTACCCTTCGCCTCTCCCAATGGACTTTTTCAATCTCTCAAAGTTGTCCGTGTGGTGGTTGCGCTTGGGCATCTCCATTGAGCGGATTCGGCCTGGCCATCCGCAGCAGAACGGTCGTCATGAACGCATGCATCTGACCCTAAAGAAAGAAGCGACTCGCCCCGCGGGCGCCAACATCCTGCAACAACAGGCCAAGTTCGATGCTTTTGTTGAGGAGTTCAACCACGAAAGGCCTCATGAAGCCCTTGCCATGAAATGCCCGGTCGAGGTCTATTCGGCGTCTCCTCGTCCCTATCATGGGATTCCCGAGCCTCACTATCCCTTCCACGACCGCACCGTCGTGGTCACCAGCTGCGGACGCCTTTGCCTGTATAACAAAAAGATCAACCTCAGCGTATCCCTCGCTGGCCAGGCCGTCGGCGTCAAGGAAGGACGATGGCATCTGGCTGGTTAGTTTTATGAATTATGATCTTGGCTATATTGATCTGGAGGAAAAAACTTGCAGCCCTTGGAGAACCCCTTCGGGCCAAAAGTGTAACCTATGTCTCCGGAACGTTCTGTTACCCATGTCTTCGGAACGGACAATTGAATAAATGGTCGGGGAGAGAGGATTTGAACCTCCGACCCCCTGGTCCCGAACCAGATTCGAGGGTCTATTGGAATTTGTAGAAATTTGTTGCTCGTAAGTGGCTGTTATTGAAGCTGTTACCGTCCGTTCGTGGAAAGCTGTTGAACTTTTTGGAACTTCGAGGCTCTGTGTGTCACATTTTTACCTACGATCATTAGGGGTAACCTCCTTCATCCAGACAAAATTCGTTCCTACATTCAAATGAGACAAACCCACTCCCCCACAGTTTCCGACAATTACTTTGGAGTGATCCCATCACTCAAATGA
>JASLFF010000287.1 GCA_030150795.1 Terriglobales bacterium
CAGGACTGTCAATCCGCCCAAAACTCCTTGAAAAATTACGCCCAACACGGCGCCGATCGTCAGGCCGCGCATCCAGCGGCGCTTGTCCACGCGCCAGGTCCATATGGCCACAATGATCGTCAACAGCCCAACAAATTCGGCGATCATGCGGTGCGTGTGCTCAAACTTTACTCCGCCGATCAGCTTGGGAATCTTGAATAAATGCCCAAAGCTGGTAGGCCAGTCCGGCACGGCAAGTCCGGCATTGTTGCTGGTGACCAACCCGCCTGCAATGATCAGCAGAAAGGCCAGCGCGGCAACAAACACGGTAAACCGGTGATGGGCGGCGTTATACGTGGAAGAGGTCAGAACAGCTCCTGGGAGTACTGGTTATTTTAGCATCCGGCCGCATACAAAAACCCTGCGAAACACAGAGGAAAGGAGGAAGCGGAGATTTTAGAATTCGTATCTCACGATTCAATGGTTTACGGTTTTGTTTTTAGCTGTTGCCAGTTCCAGCTATCTTGGCGATTTTAAACCCTCTGTTTCCTCTTTTCCTCTGTGTTTCACGGGTTTATTGCGCTGCTGAATAAACAAAGCCTGCCTTCACCACCTCCTTCGGCCCCACTTTTACTTTCATCGTCTGCTCGCCGAATTTTTCATGCACCGCGGCAATCGTGTATTCCCCCGGAGGCAGGTTCTTGATCTCAAAGCTTCCATCCGGCCCGCTCACTGCAAAATATGGATGCGACATTACATTGATGTAAGCGCGCATCCATGGATGCTGGTTGCACTGCACCGGAATCATCATCTCCGCGTTGGTGAACTTCTTGATGACCGGCTTGTCCGTGGGCATTTGCGATTCATTAAACGGCGGGTTATTGCTCGGCATGTCGTGGATGTTGTGGTCAGCCGTATCTGTGTTCGTGATCTTTAACGGCTGCCCAGCCATGATGCCCAGCATGTGGGGGTTGTAGCGGCAGCCTTTCTGGTCGAGCACCACCGGCTCACTTGGGACGGCAAAATTGCCCTGCGGCAAGCCTTCCTTCACATAGACAAAAACGTTCGCCAGCTTGCCGCCATTTGCTATGACAACTTCTGGTGGCTGCGGACCTGTAGGACATCCCGGATCGGCGGTCATGTCAAGAGGCTTCATTTTTGGCGCTGATCCTTTAAAACTCACAACTCCGGTTACTGTGCCGGCCGTTGCGGCGTCAACGGAGATAGTTGCAGGTTTAGCAGCGGAAGAAGAGGAAGATGACTCCCCGGCAGGCTGTGACTTGCTGCAGCCGGCCAAGGCTACCAACGCGACCACAAACAGAAACCCAAAACCTTTGAAACACGGAGGAAAGGAGGAAGCGGAGGAAATTTGTCTCATTTTTAATGTCGTCATTTATGGATTTTGGGTTTTATAAATTCGCCATTCGGAGATTTTATAAATCTGCATCAATCCGCGGTAGTTGTTGTTTTGTAAGTCAGAATGTTCGGCGATCTGGGTCGAATCTCCTCAACTCCTCTGTTTCCTCCGATCCTCCGTGTTTCAAAGGTTTTGGATTTGCTGCTGGCGCTCTGTCAGTCGCCAGTGGCTACAGCAACATGTTCCATATTGGCGATTACCGCGTCGGCGAACTCGCTGGTACCGGCGGTTCCGCCAACATCACGGGTCAAGTGCAGCTTTTCTTTGTACGTCTTTTCCAGCGCCGCGTGGACTTTGTCCGCCGCTTCCACTTCGCCCATGTGGCGCAGCATCAGCACAGCCGATTGCAGCACCGCTGTCGGATTGGCAATGTCCTTGCCCGCGATATCAGGCGCCGAGCCGTGCACAGCTTCAAAGATCGCGCAACGAATGCCGATGTTCGCTCCCGGCACAAGACCCAGCCCGCCAACAAACGCCGCACAAAGGTCAGAGATAATGTCGCCGTAGAGATTTTCCATTACCAGCACGTCATACTGGTAAGGATTCATCACCAGTTGCATGCATGTGTTGTCTATGATGTGCTCGCCGTAGGTGATCTCAGGATATTCCTCGGCCACTTCACGGCAACAGCGCAGAAAGAGGCCATCACTCATCTTCATGATGTTGGCTTTGTGGATGGCATGGATGCGCTTGCGCTTTTCCCGCCGTGCATACTCAAACGCGAACCGGGCGATCCGGGTGGAAGCCTTCTCCGTGATGATCTTGAGCGATTCCACCACGCCCGGCACCACTTCATGCTCGATTCCCGAATACTGGCCTTCAGTGTTTTCCCGGACGATCGCCAGATCGACGCTGGGATAGCGCGTGGGCAGTGAAGGCAGGTTGCGGATCGGTCGGAAGTTCGCGAACAGCTCAAACTGCTTGCGCAAAGCCACGTTGATGCTGGAAAAACCGCCGCCAATCGGCGTTGTCACGGGCCCCTTCAGGCCAAGCCCTGTGCGTTCAATGGACTGCGTCAGCTCTTTGGGAATGTATTCGCCGTATTTGGCAAAGGCTTCAGAACCAGCGGCAAATTTCTCCCATTCAATCTTTACCCCGGACGCATCCACAATGCGAATGGCGGCATTTGTAACTTCAGGGCCGATGCCGTCTCCCGGAATCAGCGTGACTTTATGTCCCATAACTCCTTTTATATCGCGTTTATTTCGCGCTGGTCTTTGCTTTGGCTGGCTTGGCCTTTTCGTCTTTGCTGTTGAGCAGCGATTCCAGCTCAGAATGGAATTCGCCCACGTCTTTGAAGTCGCGATACACAGAGGCAAAGCGTATGTAGGCGACTTTATCAATCTGCTTGAGGCTGTTCATGATCTGTTCACCCAGTTCGCTGGCGGTGCGCTCGCGCTCGGGTGAATCGATCACGTATTGCTCCACTTCATTCACAATCTGTTCCATTTTGCCCATGGAAATCGGCCGTTT
>JASLFF010000291.1 GCA_030150795.1 Terriglobales bacterium
CTGCCGACCTACGACTTTCTTGAAGCCGACGTGAGATTAGTGAAGGACATCAGCGCCGGCAAACTGCTCTAGCCCTGGCCCGTGATCTGCGTCCAGACCAGCGCAATGGTCAAGCCGATCATGATGGCGCTGGTGCCCCAGGCAATCACATTTTGCAGAGTTGAGTTTTTATACGTTCCCATCAAGTCAGTCTTGTTTATCAGCTTCAACATAAATATGAGCACAAAGGGCAGAAGCACGCCATTGGCTACCTGGGAGAAAAGTATCAGTTTGATGAGCGGCAGATGCGGGATCAAGACGAAGCTTGCGCCGCCTAGAATCAGGAACGTGTAGATCCAGTAAAAGGTGGGCGCCTCAGAAAACTTTTTGTTTACCCCGGATTCTACTCCCAGGCCTTCGCAGATATTGTAAGCGGTGGCCAGGGGCAGAATGGCCGCCGAAAGCATAGCTGCGTTGACAAGTCCCACGGCGAACAACAGTTTCGCCCAATGTCCGGCGAGAGGTCCAAGCGCCTGAGCGGCTTCAGACGCATCAGTAATGTTATGGTTGCCATGCACGTATAGTGTGGCGGCGCAGGCCACCACGATGAAGAAAGCAATCACGTCAGTAACAATGCAGCCCAGCACCACGTCCCAGCGGGAAAGCGCGTATTGGCGCTTGCCAATGCCTTTTTCCACGATTGAGGCTTGCAGGTAAAACTGCATCCATGGCGTAATCGTGGTCCCCACCAAGCCGACCACCAGCAAGATGTAGTCGGCATGATTGTCGATCACGGGTACAAAAGTGTCTTTGAGCGCCTGGTGCCAATCCGGATGCGCCAGCAGCGCGGATATGGGATAAGTGAAATAAATCAGAGAAAAAAGAATCAGGATCCGCTCCACCGGCTTGTACGATCCGCGCACCACCACAAACCACACGATGGCCGCGCCCACGGGGACGACAAGGTACTTGCTGACGCCAAAAATCCCCATGCCGGAAGCGAGGCCGGCAAATTCAGCCATGATGTTGCCAAAGTCCGCTACGCCCAACACCACCATGACGAAGAAAGTGGCACGAAGGCCAAACTCTTCGCGGATCAGATCGGCCAGACCTTTGCCCGTAACCGCGCCCATGCGTGCCGCCATTTCCTGCACTACGATCAAAGCAATCGTCGTAGGGATGAGCGTCCATAGCAGCGCGTAGCCATACTTTGCGCCCGCTTGCGAGTAAGTGAGGATGCCACCGGGATCGTTGTCGACGTTCGCGGTGATGAAGCCGGGACCAAACACGGCAAGAAAAGCGATCAGCCGGTATTTCAATACGCCGAACCCGGCGACGCGCCGGGGCATACTGAGGTCTCGTTTAAACAATTTCAGCTTCATGATCTATGGATGCCTTTTGCAGTGAACGTTTATTGGAACACTAACAGGATGCTGAGCACGATCATTACGCTGGCCGTTCCCCATGCAACCCAGTTGAAGAACCTGGTGTTTACGTATTTGCCCATGAGGCTGGTCTTGTTGATCAGCAGCAGCATAAAGATCAGCACAAACGGCAGCAGGACCCCGTTGAAAACCTGCGAGAGCACCGGCATTTTGAGCAACGGGAATCGAGGCAGCAGAATGACAGCAGCGCCTGCGCCTACCAGCCCGGTATACAGCCAGTAAAAGAAAGAGGCTTCGCTGAACTTCTTGTCCAGCCCGGACTCAAGCCCAAGTCCTTCACACACGGTGTAAGCCGTAGAGAGCGGCAAAATGGACGCCGCAAAGAGCGAAGCGTTGAACAAGCCGGCGCCGAAGAGGATTTGCGCCCATCTGCCCGCCAGCGGCCCAAGAGCCAGAGCGGCATCGGCTGCGTCACTAATAATGCGGTGCCCGGATTTGTAGAGTGTGGCGGCGCAGGCCAGGATAATGAACCCTGCTACCAATGGCGCAAAAATCGAGCCTATCAGCACGTCGATCTTTGTCTTGCTGTAGTCGCGCATGGTAACACCCTTTTCCACCACGGAGGCTTGCAGGTAAAACTGCATCCAGGGCGCGATGGTGGCCCCGATGATTCCCGTAACCATGTAAACGTAACCGGGAACGCGGAACGCCGCTGCGTGTGTTGGAAGTTTGACGGTGCTTACGGCGGCGGCCGGCCAGTTGGGCCGCGAAAGCACCCCGGCAATGATGTACGCGATATAGAAAAAAGATGCGGTGAGGAAGACTTTTTCCACACTCTTATAGTTGCCTTTGACCACAATGAACCAGACAATGGCCGCGGCCAGAGGCACACTGATGAACTTGGAGACGTGAAAAAGCTCCATGGAACTGGCCACGCCGGCGAACTCCGCCATTACGTTGGTGAAGTTCGTTGCAACCAAAAACAGCATCATCACAAAGGTGATGCGCAGGCCGTATTCTTCGCGGATCAAATCGCTCAGGCCCTTGCCGGTGCATGCGCCCATGCGCGCCGACATCTCCTGCACCACGATCAGCGCCAGCGTCATTGGAATGATGGTCCAGAGGAGGGAATAGCCGAACTGCGCGCCGGCGAACGAATAGGTGTAGATGCCACCGGCATCATTGTCAACGTTCGCGGTTATAAAGCCCGGCCCGATCACTGCCAGCAGCAGCAGGGTCTGGGTCTTCCAGCGCTTGAGCCATTTCATTCGGCACGGACATACAGGAATTCACTACTGCTTGGCAGAATAAATGAGAGTTCAGGGAAAGAACAACCGCAGCGAATCAATATTCGGTAAATATTTTTGGGAAAAGGTTTTGAGTGCGAGCAAGCAGGCCGATGCGGGGAAACCCTTGGGTTACTGCCTATCGTCTCTCCTGTCCCATGCCTGCCTTGGTTCTTCCAGCCAGCAGGAAATCCAGCACTGCCGCAGTGAACGCTCGTGGCTGTTCCAGATTAGAAAGATGAGCGGTCTGCATGCGGAACGCCTCCGCGTTGGGGATATCGCGTGCCAATATAGAGCCGTTTCCTTCCCAGGGAGTCGAAGGATCGCGGTCACTGCCGATGACGAGCGCAGGAGTGGAAATGCTGCTCAGAGACGCGCGCATATCGACGTCGCGCAGCGCGGCGCAGCAGGCGGCGTAGCCTTTGGGATCGGAGCCAAGAAGGACCCTGCGCGTGGATTGCGCCCAGACAGTTTCTTGTTTGTCCGGCGAAAAGAAGCGCTGCATGATCGCATCGACAATGGACTGCATGCCGCCCGACAGCACCGCCTTCCGGCGCTCGTTCCATGTGTCCGGAGTGCCGAGCTTCGGCGCGGTGTTGGCCAGAATCAGCGCGCTCAAGCGATGGGGAGCATGGATGGCCAACCACTGGCCCACAGCGCCGCCCATGGAGAGACCGCAAAAGGCGAACGTCGCAAGGCCCTGTTTGTCCGCCAACGCAAGCACGTCTTTCCCTAACTGATCGAGCGTGTAATCACCGGCAGGCACATCGGATGCGCCGTGGCCGCGCGTGTCATAGCGCAGCACCTGAAAGTGCTCAAGCAGATCAGGCATCTGCGGCGCCCACATACTGTGATCGCAGCCAAGCGAATGCGAGAGCACCAGGGCAGGAAGATCGCTCCGGCCTTCCAGCCGGTAAAAAAGGCGAGTGTTGCTGATCTCTGCGAATGGCACGTTCTACCTCATGAATGGTCCCTGGTACCTGAGGGCCAGTAAGTCTGCCAGGCTTTTTCCTGTGCGATTTTTTCCAGATCGGGGTTGGGATTCACGGCAAAAGCATGCCGCGCAAGCTCCAGCATGTCGGCGTCATGAATGGAGTTGCCGAAGCAAGCGTCCACCGGCTTCTTAACAACCTCTTGAATCGCCGTGGCTTTGCCCGGGCCGCTGGGAACACGAATCAGCCGGTCAGTGATTTGCCCGTCTTCAATATGCACGCTGGCAGCCAGCACGCGACGCCGCGGAATGCCAAAGCGTTTTACTCCTTCACGCACTACCCAGTCGTTTGTGGAAGAGACGGCCCAGACCTCGCAGCCAATGGACTCCAGCTCGCGCGTGAGCCGCAGCATCTCCGGAAAGATGCGCTTTTCCACGACGCTGGAGAAGAATTCTTCTGCCGCTTCTTCCAGCGCCTGCACGGAATGGCCGGCGTTGATGGTGACCATTTCGCCGCACATGACAGTTTCATCCACCTTGCCCTGTTTGTAGTCGGCATAGCGGGTAGCGGCGCGCTCCGCAACGCCATGCGGGAACATACCGCGATCAATCTGCCAATAAAAAAAGTCAGCGCCGGAGTCGCCGCTCCACAGCGTGCCGTCGCAGTCAAATACAGCAACATCAGGACGTAAGGCCAGTACGGAATCAGCGAAGCGCTGGCTGGGCGAAGAGGTTTCAGTTCTCAAATGGCGGTACCTGCACGAAGTTTCTCAAAGTCTTCCGGCGTATCCACATTAGCGACAACCAACGGGTCACTGACCGGAATGTAACTGATGTGGGACTGGTTGGCATGCTCCACGTCGCGAGCGGTGCTGTGTACGGGTTTGCGCAGGAACGCTTCAATCATTTCGCG
>JASLFF010000304.1 GCA_030150795.1 Terriglobales bacterium
TTCGCAGGACAAAGGATCGAAGTAAGCAAGGGCGTTGCCGGAAATCTCAGGCAGGCATGACGTATTCGACGTAATTGTCGGCACGCCGCAGGCCATGGCCTCAACCATAGGCAGCGAAAAACCTTCATACAATGAAGGCACAACCGCAAGACTTGCGCCTTTGATCAGCACCGACAGATCAGAGTCGTCCAGAATGCCTGTGAGAATTACACGGCCTCTGCCAGTACTCTCTGCCGCCGCGGATGTGATCTCCTCTGAGGCCCAGCCGCGCCGACCCGCCAGGACAAGATCAAAATCCAAGTCTGCATTGTTCGCCAGCATCAGACGGAAAGCCTCAATCAGACGTCTGAGGTTTTTGCGCGGCTGAATTGTTCCGTGATGCAGCAGGTATGGCTTTTTAATTCCCAGGCGACCACGTAAAGCGGCAAGAGCATCCATGTCCGGCGGATCGGCGTTGAAGAGAGATTGGTCGCAGCCATCATGAATGACCACAACTTTTTCTTCAGCCACTCCGAGGTGAGCGACAATATCTCTCTTCGAGCACTCTGAAGACGTAATGATCGCACGAGAGAAGCGTGCACAGCCCTTCAGCAAGAGGCGCTGCATTGCACCAACTCCAGCCGAATGCGAGGGCATGGTGATGGGCGTGACATCATGAATCGTACAAACCGCAGGCACAGGACCTATAGGCAAAGTGGCCGCTGTGGGAATAAACATTACGTCGGCACGTGTGCGCGATGCGGAGAGTCCCGCGCCGCCGAAACGCCACAGGCGATCATGATCGAGCAAGGCCGATGAACAAAGCTCAAAACCTTCTTCTGGAGCAATGTGAATAGCGTCGTTGCCATTTCTGCTGGAAGCGAAAAGCGAGAAGTGAATTGCGGTCTCTTTGCGGGCAAGCTTCTTGAACTCACGAAGCAGGTTCTGCGTGTAGACATACGTTCCCTGGCAACGAAAGCGGTTGGCCAGCGTCCATGAGTCCACGGCGATCTTCACAACGCGACTCCTGCGGCGCGAGACCGGATTGCACGCCTGCGCGCCACTTGTTCCACTACGGCCAGCGTTTCTTGTGCACAAAGATCCCAGCTAAATTTTTGGGCACGCTCGCGCCCCTGTTGGACAAGTTCGGATTGCAAGTCACACGACAGCAAAACTGTTTCCATGCAGAGCGCCATGTCGTCGGTGGAACCCGGATTGAAATAGCGCAGGACGCCTCCGGAGATTTCCGGCAGACAGGAAGTATTGGCAGCGATTGTGGGAACCCCGGAGGCCATGGCTTCAACCATCGGAAGACAAAAACCTTCATACAGTGACGGAATCACTTCGAGTAAAGCACCGCGCACCAGCAGGGACAAGTCGCGATCATTGAGCGCACCGGTCAGAATAACTTTGCCGCGAACCGAATCATCGGTTTTGGCAGCATTTACGGTTTCTTCATGCTGCCACGCAAGGGGTCCGGACAATACTAAATCACAGGCGAGTCGCGGATTTCTGGCGAGCAGACGCCTATAAGCAGCAATGAGCCGAGGAAGATTTTTACGCGGCTGAATTGCGCCATGATGGAGAATATACCGTCGGCTGAGTCCCAGGCGGACAAGCAATTGCTCAAGCAACGCCGGCTCCGGGGGAGATGCATTGAAGAGACTACGGTCGTAGCCCTCATACACTACATGCACTTTCGACTCAGGAACGCCGCAAACGCGAATAATGTCCCGCCGGGAGTTCTCTGAGACAGTAATGATCGCGGCTGATGATTTCGCGGAGCGTGTCAGCAGAAACTTCAAAAAGAAGGCTGTGCGCATGTGGAAACACGGCATCACCATGGGAGTGAGGTCGTGGATGGTGGTTACAGTTGGCAACAGAGTGTTGATGGGCAGTGAAGCGCCGTTGGGATTCAAGATGATATCGGCGCCATCAAGAAAAGCAGCTGCGGTTGCGCCGCCGTAACGCCAGAGCCGATCAAATTGCATTAAATACGATTTGCGCGGATAAAAACCTGGTTCTTCTGTAAATTTCGCGGCTGCGGAATCCTCTGATGAAGGAAGATATGGCCGAATCTCTATGCCATTCGATCCGGATAGGCGTCCAAGAGCAGCCAGCAGGTTGCGCGTGTACACCTGGATTCCGTGGTGGTTGTATTGCGTTTTGAGCGCAGACGCATCAAACGCAACCTTCAGAGATCCTTGATCGCCGGCGGTTTTCATGCGTAGGCCGCTCTTGGCAACGGCAGCTGCAAAGCGTGGTAATAGGCCGCGAGCGTTTGCCGCGCTGCCACTTCCCAACTGAAGCGCAGAAGATTGCTGCGTCCATTTGCAATCAGCGATGCTCGCATAGCATCGTCAGAAAAGGCGCTGCGAAGCTGGGCCGCCATTTCTTCCGGGTTATGAGGATCAAAGTAGAGCGCTGCCTTGCCCGCAACTTCCGGCAGTGACGTCGCGGATGAACAAACCACGGGCGTTCCACAGGCCATAGCCTCCAGCACCGTGAAACCGAACCCTTCATAAAGCGACGGGCAAACGTAAACACGAGCGGCGGAATAAAGCGCTCGAAGGTCGGCGTCCGTGACAAAGCCGGTGAAAATGACGTGTTGCGCAATCCCAAGTTCCTGGGCAAGCCTGCGAAGAACTGGCCCGCCTTCAGCCATTGGCCCGGCGATCACAAGTTGCGACTTTATTCCGCTCTTGAGCAGAAGTTGAAATGCCTTCAATAAGCCTGCATGGTTCTTACGTGGCTTATAGATGCCCACAGATAAGATGTAATCACGATCAATTCCAAATTTGGACCGCGCTGAAGCAATTTGTGCCGGCTCAGCTGGAGATTGAAAAAATGGATCGACCGCTGGATAAACAACTTCGATCTTCGCCGCGTCAGCATGCAGATAGCCAATGATCTCATTTTTAGAGTGCTCAGAATCCGTAACGATGCGAGTGGCCATGCGTGAACAAGCATTCATCATCGTGCGGTAATAAAGGCGTCCAGCGAACGATGGAAGGTCTTCCGGGCAAGCCAGGTAGATTACGTCATGAATGGTGGCGACAGCGGGACATGGACGTACCAGCGGCAGAAGGAAATGCGGCGAATACAGCAGATCAACTTTGTAGCGATTGAGAATTTGCGGCAGCTCGAACTGTTCGCGGCAAGAATAGTACTTCAGACCGGTGCAAAGTTTTTGCGCGGTGGGCGCATGTACCAGATGCTCGCTCTTCGGCGGCAGGATGAGCAAATACTCGTGTTCGGGAGCCTGTGCGGTAATGGATTCGGCCAGGCACTTCATGTACCTGCCGATTCCCGGATTGCCGATTCTGCGCAAGTCAAAGGCAATTTTCATGGAGCCCCTAAAACGATGCCGCCCGAGCTATCAACGTTTTTGCAGTGCCGGAGACTAAATTTTCTCGCACGGCGACGAAGATCGAATGAATCATGGCATGGTGGAGATCTTCAACGAGTTGAACGTTATCTGAAGGGACGATGGCGCAAACGTCGCACAGTGATTTCATCTGGCCGCCCTGGCAGCCGCCCAAGCCAATAGTCATTGCCCCGTATTCTCTGGCCGTTTCCAGCGCCAGCAAGACATTGGGAGAATCGCCGCTGGTGCTGATGGCGAAAGCGATATCGCGCGGCTTGATGAAAGTCTTTAGCTGCTCCGAGAAGATACGTTCATAGCCGAAGTCATTTGCCCAAGCTGTAATCAGTGAAGCATTATCAGTGAGCGCCATGACCCGGGGACGTTTGCCATCGCCGGCGCTGGCCCCTTTATTGATGTCGCACATCAGATGCGAGGCGCTAGCGGCGCTGCCGCCGTTGCCAAAGACATACACGGTCCGTTGCTCCGCGAAAGCATCCAGAAAAATAGAAATAATTCCAGTAATGGAGTTGTATGGCAGCTGAGAGACCAGGCCGCTGAGATCGTGAAAATACCGCCTGATTGTTCGATCTACTTGCTGGTGAGCTTCCCACTCTCGACCTTCGTATCCGGGAGCCATGAATACTCCTACTCAAAAGTTGTTTAACTGCTACTCATCCTTTGCTGCGCTGCAAGCTTGCAAATAAAGAGCGGCATTCTCCTGCAACATCAGCCGCCAGCAGCTTGTAAGAATCATCTACCGGCATCTGCTGCCAGCGATACTTACCCACAACCCACAGGCATGCCAGGAGAAGTGCGCCGAAAACGCTTCCGGCAACAATCAGACTACGGATAGGACTAGAACGTTTCTCTGAAGCAACTCCTACATCCATCACGCGGACGATGGGCAGCTCTTTTGCTTCCTGAATCTTGGCCATTTCAAATTGCTGGGTCACAAAGGCGTAAACCGCTTCCTGAATCTTGGCCTCGCGGTATAGTTCGGCATAGCGCGAGCCGAGACCTGGTAGAGTGTGCATGGAAGGATAAGGAGCGGACCAGCCAGCGACCGAATCCTGCGCAACCGAGTCATTGGTTTGACCAACAAGCTTTTTAAGTTGCGACTGCAATTCCGCCATGCGGGCCTTGAGCGTGCGCACACGAATATTATCGTCAGAATAAATTTCTTGCAGCCCTTTTAGCTCAGTTTCACTGGCGATGAGTTCGCCCTGCATATGGGCGGCGGCATCCATCACGGCGCGACCTTCATTTTGAGGATCGACCATGGAATTTTTGCTGGTGAACTGGCTCAGGGTCGCAGAGGCGCGAGC
>JASLFF010000338.1 GCA_030150795.1 Terriglobales bacterium
GTGCATGATGTGCTTGCGTGAAAGGCCTTTCTGGTTGGGATCGTCGCCCAGAGGGAAAAACACCTTGGTGGCAATCACCAGCTTGTCGCGTGACGGGCCAAAATCTTTCAACGCGCGACCCAGGACTTGCTCGCTCGCGCCAAGGGAATACATGTCTGCGGTGTCAAAGAAATTGATGCTGGATTCAAGCGCCTGTTTGATGAACGGACGGCTCTCTTCTTCTTCCAGTACCCACTGCCGCCACTTCTTTGTGCCGTAGGTCATGCAGCCCAGGCATATCCGAGAAACTTTTACGCCGGTAGAACCAAGGTTCGTGTATTGCATTTTCGCCTTTCGTCAAAAACCGTTCTTGATCTTTCAGGGTGCGAGAAAACAATCTACAGATTCCTGATTTTCCAGGCAAACTGTCAGTCCACTTCAACTTTCTCAAAGCCCATCCCCTGAAGCAGGGTGCTAACAGTAGCCCGAGCATTGTCACGGGCATTGGCGATGATTCCGCCTACAGCCGCTTCCTGCAGTAACTCGCCTTCGGCTTCTTGCCGGACTTGTGTCTCAAGGTTGGGATCAACCCGGACAAGAAGTCCCGTGCTGCGCGAATAGACCTTGGTGCGCGCATTGTCCAGCCGCGTAATCAGGATTTGCGGGCTGGGCAGGTGGATGCGCACCTCTTTGCCCTGGACCTTAATATCACTATTTTTCAGGCGGCTGAAATCGATGCCGGCAACAACCTGCCCATGAACGATCATCAGCAGCCGGTCTCCGGCGATAAAGTCCGGCAAAATCGGATTGTCTTTCTCGCCGGTCACGATTTTATCCATGTTGAAGACAACGGTTTCCATCCGCTGCAATCGCTGGATACGCTCAATCACGCTGCCTTCACTGGTGATATGCGTGCCTCTTCCGCTCAAGAGCGACCACAACGCCGCCAGCGGACCTGACTGCACCCGGGCCATGAGCACGGCGATCAATAGAGCGATCACTGCGCCTATCAGCAGTCCTGGCAGCAGTGCCGGGCGACCGCGAGGCAAAGCAGGTTGCAGGGATGTATCTGTCATGGAAGCTATTGTAAGTTGCAGCAGGATACCTTGGAGCATGACGAAAGGCCGAAGCCACGCTGTTCGCCGGGGAGAAATCCTAATAGACGCTAGTGCCGCTGCGCCTGATGTTTCTGCAATTGCTTATAGTAGGTAGCAGCGTTGTCCTTGAAAGTGGCTTCGTAGTTTGGATATTGGCGAAAATTCTTGTATGCGTCCAACCTCAGCGAATTCTGGATTTGTGGAAGCGACATTCCTTGCTGGTACATTCGCGCTACCTGACCCCGAAGGTCCGCCAGGTAATTGCGAAAACGCTGCAACTCGCTTTTTGTGGCCAGCTCAAAATGTCCGGGAATAACGTGCTCTACCGGCAGCACCAGCATTTGATCCAGGGTGGCGATCCAATTTTCCATATCACCGTCATCCATGGCAGGACACGAATTGGCGAGAAAGAGATCGCCGGTGGCAATGGCATGTTCGTCAGGAAAGTAAACGACCAGATCACCTTGAGTATGCGCCGGGCCGGGATGGTAGATGCGCACTTCGTGTCCACCGAGATAAAGCACAAGCCCGTTCGGTCCCACGATTTCATTGACGAATTTTTCCTGCGCGGAATTTGCTGTTTTTGAGCGCGTGAATGCTGTGCTGACAACGATCGCATCCGGACCGACCGCGCTGTTGCCGCCGCGATGATCGGGATGATAATGCGTGTTGACGATCCAGCGCACTGGAGCAGGAGAAACTTTGCGGATCTCCTGCAGCAGCTTGCCGCCTTCTTGCGCATTTAGCCCTGTATCGACGACGAGAATTCCCTGATCGCTGACGAGGAACGTTGAATTTGCGCTGGCATCATTATCAGAGATGTATGCGTAGAGGTCGACGCCGATCTTGTGGACGGAAGCGTGGCCAAGAACCGGAAAGCATGACGCAATCCAAAGAAGCGCCGTTGAAAGAAGTCGGTTATGCAAGAGCATATAAATTACCGGTACGCCACGATGAACATCCTGCGGAACGGGAACAGCACTTTCCCCTGATCGTTGGGCCGGTAGGCCTCCTGTATGCCCTCCAGGCATAGCTCTTCAAAAAGCTGGCGCTGCTCGGCATCGGGCAGGCGATCGAGGTAAGGGCGCATGCCGGTGCTGCGGATCCAGTCAAAGACAGCCTTGGGGCCGTCCATAACGTGTTGATACTCCGTCTCCCAGATATCGACGCGGCTGGCATGCTTGCGCAGGACGTCGTAATAAAACGCGGCTGGATGCACAGTCAGTGTGCCGGGCACAGCAGCCATTGCCTTGGCCCAGCGAGGATCGCCGCTCAGCGCAGCTTCTTTGATAACGGAATGGGCCGGGGAATGGAAATTGTTTGGCATCTGCACCGCCAAAGCACCGCCGGGCGCAACACCATTGATCATGCCGCGAAACAAGGTTGCATGCCCTGCCACCCAGTGGAACGCAGCATTGGAAAAAATCAGATCAGCCGCAGGTTCCGGGTTCCAGGTTTCAATATCGCCCAGCACCCACTGCCAGTCAGGATGTTTGGCCTTGGCCTGGGCCAGCATTTCCGGCGAATTGTCCACGCCCGTGATGGCCGCATTGGGCCAGCGCTGGCGCAATTGTTCCGTGCTGTTGCCGGGGCCGCAGCCCAAATCGACAATGCGCGCAGGAGCTTCAAGATGGATTTGCGCGATGAGATCGGCTGCCGGACGCGCGCGCTCGTCGGCGTATTTCAAATATAGGTTGGGGTCCCAGACGGGCATCTGCTCAAAGACTTTAATTGCCGGATGCAGGAAGAATCAAGGCGCTAGACGGAAACCGCGTTCGCCTTTTCCGACTCAATGGCCGCCAGCATGGCGTTGTCCTCGGCAAATTTGAACCACAGAGCGCCGAGCTTCTGGGCTTGCTTTTCTTCAGCGCGGGCCAAACTTTCAAGATCAGCCTTGGTGACAACCTGCAAACCTTTGCGTTCCAGAAACTCCTGCACCCCTGCGACGCCAAAATTACTCTCGTTGGCGGTTTCCAAATATTTCAACACGTGCACAGCTCCCACTTCAGCATCATGCCGCGCGATGCCCACAAGTCCGTCACTGGCTTTGCGCGCCCAGCCTACGGCATACATTCCATCAAGCACTTTGCTTCCTTGCGGATCGAACAACTCATACGCCGCGCGCTTGGGATCGGCCTGGTCCGGATTGATGACGTAGCTATCGCGGCTATAGGGCAGGCCCACTGCCGGATCAGCCACATCTCCAATGGCAAAGATCATGGTATCCACATCAAGCTCGGCGGATTTATCTGTGGCTTTGCAAGCGATGCTTCCATCACGTTCAAAGAGAGTATTTTCGGCGACAGTAAGCCGGTCAATGCGGCCATCGGAGTCGGCATGGATGGCCTGCGGCGAACACAGGAAGCGGAAGCGCAAACGCGGCTTGCCTTCGGGATGGTCTATGGCGGGTGTTGCCAGCACAGGAAAAGTTTCTTCGGCCAGCTTGCTGATGTCCTGGCCAATGGCGGAAAGTTGCGGCTGGATGCGGCGCAGTTCTTCATCAAAGGCTTTGCGGTCCAGGAATTCCTCAATGTAGTCGAACTCTTTTTTGTCAAATTTCGCTTCAAACGGCCCACGGCGCGCCACCACCACAACTTCTTCAGCGGTCTTAACAGGCGCATCAATCAGGAGCCAACGCGCAATATCCACCATCACATTGCCCATGCCGACGATGGCTACTCGCTTGCCAGTAGAGAAGTCGCGCGAGGTAAATGGCGGCAGCAGGTTATAGCTGTAAACAAAGTCTTTGGCCGCATAAACTCCAGTTACCTCTTCTCCGGGCAGGCCAAGCTTCTTTGTTCCCTGAGCGCCAACGGCAAATACGATTGCTGAAGGGCCGAACTCCTGCAAATCGGCAATGGATACCGCAGACTGGCTGGACACTGGTACGTGGCCGAAATAATGCACGTTAGGAAGGCTCAGCACCTTGGCAAACTGCTTGCGCAGGCCGATCTTCATCTTATCTTTGGTGGGATAAATGCCGTATTCAGCCAGCCCGCCAGGCTTGATGTCGCGGTTCAGGATGATGACTTCATGGCCGCCCTGTGCGATTTTCTGTGCGGCAAACATCCCTGCTGGTCCTGCACCAACCACAAAGACAGTCTTCACTGTTTCCCTCCAGCAACCCGGCAGGAACTCGAATCGGACAGGCATTACCCAGTACGCGGCCGGAATGAGCTTGAACTGCGGATAGCATCCTTATTATCCCTTACCATTCGCGCTCATGCTCGCCCAAGTTTTATACATTTTCAATTGGAGCGGCTACGTCTGCTCAAGCCTCTTCCAGCAGTTTTTGGTTGTTCAGCGGCAAGCCGCGGGAACATGGGACTAGGTTTGTCTCATTGTACTGGCCGACTTTAAACCTGAAGGCAGGCAGTTGGAACGGCATGGGGCCGCCGATGGGTGCATACGGACGGCCCCATGTCTCTCAGTTGCGTCCAAAGGGACGCTTGATTGCTTTCTATATTCCTGCAACCGGCGGCAGATTGACTGTGACGAGGATCACGCAAGCAAAACATGCTGATGCATGGGGTTGCGGGCCAGGGATAACCAGACAGGCGTGGCGGCAATCCAGAAATATTTAGGTTTTTACCGGCTCGGCCGGCGCTTCTTCTGTCCTAACGGTGGG
>JASLFF010000401.1 GCA_030150795.1 Terriglobales bacterium
GATCAAAACCCCGATCCCTGAATCCTCTGCCATATACCCCAACCGCTCCTCCGGATATTCCGGATCCAACGGTACGTAGGCTCCTCCCGCTTTCAGAATCCCCAGCAAACCCACCACCATCTCCACGCTTCGTGCAACACAGATCCCCACTCGCTTCTCCGCCCCTATCCCCAGCCCACGCAGATAATGCCCCCACTGGTTCGCCCTCCTGTTCAACTCTTCATAGGTCAGATGTTCATCTCGCCAAACGACCGCGACAGAATCGCGGGTCCGGTTCGCCTGATCTGCGATCGCATCACAAATCAAATCACGATTACCGGTTGTAAGCGGGCCCACACTATGAGTGATGATGAACTCTCGCTCTTGATCGCTCACAATACCGAGTTCTCGAGCTATGATTTCTGGATTGCGAAGTGCGTTTTGGAATGCGGTGACAAACTGTGCCAGCAGCCTTTCGCATCGTTGTCTGGAGTATTCGGGAAGCCGCGAGATTAACTTGACTTGCAACTCTCCGATGTCAAAGAATTGGCAACGGAGTTCCAGGGTTGGCCGTTCCATCCACCCACCTACACCGTGCTCGACAAATGTCACCTGCGAACACTTGATTTCCCAACCTGCTTTTCTCCATCTGAAGCCAATTGGAAAAACATCTTCTGATAGGCTGCACTTTTCAGCGAGTCCCGTCTCCTCCCAAGAGAATCCGAGTTGCCATTCTTCGACTTCCTGGCGCAGTTTGGAAACCCGTCTTGCAAGACTGACAATGCTCTCATCGCAATCAAAAGCCAGTCTCAGTGGGACAAAGCGCTCAAAAACACCTACTGCATCCGCCAACTCTTCATATGCTCTACCGCTGCAAAGATAGCCGATAGCGATGTCCGAGTTATCGAAGATCCTATCTAGTACGAGGCGCCAGCAGCTGAACGCCAAGTCTTCCGCTGAACAATCCCAGTAACCAGGCAATTCATTTGCCGGACATGGGACGTGCCCAGTCGCGCAGGCTTCACTTGCATCGCCCGTAAACGGAGCGATTCTCGCCTCGAAAGGATATAGGTTTGCCCGTGTTATATTGGCAAGTTGGTTATTCCAGTATTGCCTGGCTGATTGCCAGCTTTCCGCCAGTCGCACTTCGCGTTCGTAACCAACAAAATCGCTGTATTGCACGATATCAGCAGCGTTCTTGGGGGCTGAGCCCGAGTAGTTTTCTGCGATCCGTCGGGCGAGGATGGAAAGGCTAAAGGCATCTAGAATTGCAGGCGATGCGGTGAATATCAACAAGTGCTTATTCACATCTATCCTGAGTATCCTGGCCTCAACAAGCTCATTCTCAGAAGCTTTATCAGTCAGACTAGCCAGCCAAAAATCCGCTAAGTCAATATCAAGCAAGCCATTGCCTGCTTTCATAGCCTGCTGCAACACCAAGTCTCTGTCTCGGAATGCTTGAATCGGATACTTCAAGGTATTCAAATGGTTGAACACGGCCCCGATTACTTCATATTCACGGGTAGCTTTGCGAATGGCGCTAGACAGGGTTGTTACTTCTACCTCGCCTGTAATGATGACGCCATAGGATATCCTCGCGGCCCAAGGATTGCCATGGCGCAGGAGATCCCATACATGGCATTGGCCGTACGATAATTCATACCAGTGGAGTTCGGTATTCGTAGTCGTGCTCACAGTTTCACCCAACATGCAAAAATAGAGATTGATAACGGAGTGCGTGCTCGATAGAGGCGTGACTCAGGCGTGATTGGTTTCCGATCGAGCTGCGGTACCAGCGAGTACGGGCTCGGACATGCCGACCAGCAATTTGCGCGTTCCTTTATATGTAGCTCGTCCATGCGCCATCACCATATTGTCCAACATCAACAGGTCTTCCTGTTCCCATTTGACTGAACTGGCCATCCCCAAATACAGCTTGCGCAAATGGTCAAGCGTGGATGCTTCAATCGGCGATCCATCGCCGTAATAACTATTGAGGGGAAGATTCTCCTCACCCAAAGACATCAATGCATCACGAATTCCGGGCTCTAATGTGGTTACATGGAAGAAAGTCGCATGGTTAAACCAGACCTCTTCACCTGTGGAAGGATGTCGTGCGATGGCGGCGCGGTATTGCGATGTGCGTAGAATGTCATTGCCCCTCCATTCGTACTGGATCCCCGCCTTTTGGCAATAGGCCTCCACAACCGTCTTATCATCGGTTTGAAATGCAGTTTGCCAAGTAAGCCCGAGGCCGGGCGTGTAGTTGCGTACGTACAAGATGCCCAGGGCTTCAAACTTTTGTCGAACGTGGGGTGCTACGCGCGTCGTGAGCGTCCGGGTATTGGTCAACAGTGTTTCGCCTCCCTCGGTCGCGGGTATTTTGGAAAAAAAGAACAGTTTTAGCGGCCATTCGCTTTGGTATGAGTTTTCGTTGTGCAGAAATATGGTCTGGTGAGGAGGGAAATCCGTGGAAGTATAAATATGTCCGCTGACCGTAGTTCTCGGCGAAGACCGCTCAGAATACTTCAGCGGCTCTCCCGAGACAGCCCTGATGAAGGATTGAAAATCATCGACAGACAATGGACCAAACCCGCGAAAGAGAATTGCGCCACGTTTCAGCAATGTGGTAAGGATTTGCTCGCGGTTTTGTGCGGCCCAGGGGACGAGTTCAACCCCAGCACAGGCTGGCCGGAACCTTGCTACCAGTTCATCTTCGGTCTCATCTTGAATAACGACATCGTCACCCGGCATCCTTAGCGCTGACCGTCTTCTGCCTGCCTTGAGGTCAAAACTGGACATAAACGAGTTCTTCTTCATAGTGATTCTCCCTTAGCTAATAGGGCTCCCTGACGACGCAGTCGTTTCAAGGTTGTCAGCGAGCTTTGCTTATATTGCTGCTTCATCTCTTGCCAATGTTGCCCCATCACAGACACTAGCAGTTGTTTGATTGAGCAATTGTGGGAATGCGAGGAACAAATCTCGGAGAGCAGCCGCTTGTATAGCAACAAAAACTCAGCGATCATATCGCCCGACAAGTGTTCACGGTTGTAACGTGCGCTTCCGTGCAACTTACCGTCAACCTCCTCAATATTCAGTAAAAGGCTGAACTCAGTTCGGTGTTCTCCGGGTTGTATTAAAAATGGTTCTATCTTCAGTCCGCTCGGTTGGCACGCAGCCTGGGGAGCGTTTTGGAGAACCAGCTTGACCTGGAACAGGGGAGAGGTGTAGGGATCACGCTGCGGATTCAGTTCCTGCACCAGCTGTTCAAAGGGAATATCCTGGTGAGCATAGGCCTCCAGCGTCACTTGTCGCACTCGTTTCAGCAGTTCGGCAAAGCTCGGGTTCCCGCTCAGGTCCGTCCGTAACGT
>JASLFF010000809.1 GCA_030150795.1 Terriglobales bacterium
GTTTTACCGCGCTGCATCTTTTTTACACTCAAGGCAAGGAGCAAGCCGAGGTTACGGTTCCGCGCAATGCCTACCTGAGCCCGCCGGAATGGTCGCAGGATAGCCAGCACTTCGCTTTTACCAACACCACGGCGCAGGGCATTGAGCTGTGGATCGGCCAGATTGGAACTTATGCGGCAAGCGCAGTTCCTAAAATCAGGCTGAGCGCGGTAATGGGCGAGCCGCTCCAATGGATGCCCGACGGCAAAACTTTGCTTGTTCAAACCGTCCCGGCTACGCGCGGCAATCCTCCGGCAGAGCCAAAATCGCCCGAAGGCCCAATCATTCAGGAAAGCGACGGCAAGCGCGGTCCCGTTCGTACCTTTGAAGATCTGCTGCAAAACCAGCATGACGAAGACCTCTTTGATTATTACGCCACTGCGCAGCTTGCGCTGGTCAGGAACGGCGTAGCCACTCCGGTCGGCAAGCCCGCGATTTTTTCCCGCGTGGAGCCATCGCCGGACGGCAAGCATTTGCTGGTCAGCCGTATTCAACATCCTTACTCGTACATCCTGCCGGAAAGCGAATTTCCACGCGAAGTGGAGATATGGAGCCTTACCGGCAAGCTGGAATACAAAGTTGCCAGCTTGCCGCTGGAAGAGCATGTTCCCATCGAGGGTGTTCCGCTTGGGCCACGCGATTACCAATGGGTTCCCACACAGCCGGCCACGCTGGTCTGGGCCGATGCGCTTGATGGCGGCGATCCTAAAACCAAAGCTCCGTTCCGTGACAAGCTCATGCTGCTGCGCGCGCCCTTCACTGATCAGCCGCAGGAGCTTGCCAAATTTGAGCAGCGCTTCGTTCCAGCCGGCGGTGGCTTTGGCGGTCGCGACGGCTCAGTTATCGAGTGGACTGAGAGCGGCCTTGGCTTGGCGCGTGATTACAACCGTGACCGCCGCTGGGCGCGCACTTTTCTCATCGATATTGCCAAACCCGGCACTCCGCCTAAATTGATCTTTGAACGCTCCATCCGCGACCGCTACCGTGATCCCGGTTCACCGCTGATGCGGACTCTGCCCAACGGAAAGCGCGTGATGCAACAAGCAGGCAGCGCTATTTTTCTTGCCGGTAACGGCGCTTCACAAAAAGGCGAGTTCCCTTTTATGGATCGCTTTGACCTCAACACTCTGAAGTCTGAGCGCATTTTTCAATGCGGCGACGGCCAATATGAATCGGTCGTGGCGCTTCTGTCCGACGATGGCTCGACGTTTCTCACTCGCCATGAGAGTCCCACGGAGCCGCCAAATTATTTTGTTCGTACGGCCAATGGCGCGGACAAAAAGGCGGTCACCGATTTTCCTGATCCTGCGCCTCAGCTCCACGGCATCACCAAACAGTTAGTCACGTATAAACGCGAGGATGGCGTCCAGCTCTCTTTTACGCTTTACCTACCTGCCAACCACAAAGAAGGCGAGCGGTTGCCGACCATCGTGTGGGCCTATCCGCTTGAGTTCAATGACGCGGATACCGCCGGTCAGGTCTCGGGCTCGCCGTACCACTTCACCACCATCACCGGCATCTCGCAGCTGTTTTTGGTGACGCAGGGTTACGCCGTTCTCGATAACGCCACCATGCCGGTCGTCGGCGATCCTGAAACCATGAACAATACCTACGTGGAACAGATTGTCGCCAGCGCCAAGGCCGCTATCGACAAGGCCGTGGAAATGGGGGTGACGGATCGAGATCGCGTCGGCGTTGGAGGCCATAGCTACGGCGCTTTCATGACCGCCAATCTGCTGGCGCATTCTGATCTGTTCCGCGCTGGAGTCGCCCGCAGTGGGGCCTATAATCGCACGCTCACGCCTTTTGGCTTCCAGAGTGAGCGCCGCACCATTTGGGAAGCTCCCGATATGTACATCAAGGTCTCGCCCTTTATGCAAGCGGACAAGATCAAGCATCCCATCCTGCTGATCCACGGCATGGCCGACGATAATTCAGGCACCTTCCCCATCCAGAGTGAGCGTATGTACCAGGCCATCAAAGGCAACGGTGGGATCGTCCGCTATGTCCAGCTTCCCTATGAAGCCCACGGCTATCTCGCGCGTGAATCCACCGAGCACACGCTTTGGGAGATGGTTACGTGGTTCGATAAATACGTGAAGAACGCGCCGCCAGCGGGAGGTCACACGAACACGGCAACCGCCGGAGCGCAATATTGACCGAGCACCGAGCATACTGGCTACCATCAATGGCAGTATGCTCGACGCTTTTCGCGTTCATACCGGAGCAGGTCTTTAGACCTGCGTAAAGCTGACAAGCCCTCCGGCTTAGCCGCTGAGGGTACATCCCAGCGCATAACAATAGCTAAAAAAAGGCCAGCGGCTGGCCCCAGGGAGCTTGACTGCGGAAGCGGTGCGGAACGGCGGCCCTTCAGGATCACCAAAGCAGGCGCAGTTGAGCTTCGGCTCGAAGCTAAGAGCTAGGAGCCAGCAGCTTCTAAATTGTCAAAGAACGTCCTAATTCCGCCGCCTGGGCAGCGATTGAACCCTACTAATTCTGGCCGTGAACAAAACACGAGAATTTATCGTTTAGTTAACCCCCTACCCCCTCCCTGGATATCCCACCCGATCACCCGATCCCACTTTGGCGTAGGGTTGCCCCAGAACGGATGAATGCCAGCTAGGGATACTATCCCAAGGCTTACTCATACAAAAAATTACAACTTGGTTAACAGAAACTGCGCCTATCTTAGCCGTATTCATGGCGAAAGAAAAGCGCGAATTAGTACATTTTTCTGGGTGAGCGTCTGGCCGCGTACGCACTGGCCTAAAAAAATTTGCAATTTGATGAAACGTTTTGTCCCTAAGGTGCACTACTCAATAGGATGA
>JASLFF010000457.1 GCA_030150795.1 Terriglobales bacterium
ATTGTCCACGCATACAACGTGGTTCCCTTCCGCCAGCAGCGTATCGCACAGATGCGATCCCACGAATCCCGCTCCGCCTGTCATCAATACCCGCATAGAAGTTTTTCCCTCTCAACAAAGCTTGTCATCCTGAGCGACTACGAGCGACGCAGGAGCGAGGAGGAGTCGAAGGACCCCGAGGATACGTCATCCACCCATGCCGCTTCAGGAAGTTCTCTTGAAAAACACTTGATCCAGCCAGCCGCCAACACTACCTGCAAACCATTCTACCGCTCTCCGGCTTGCATCCCGCTGATTGTGCTGTTGCCGCCGCAGTGACCTATGCTGCGTTCCACGTCGGTTCCTTCTTCATAATCATTCCACGTTTCCACCAGCAGGTACGGAGCGGCATTTTGCGATCCATAATATTTGCGGAACACCCGCAGCACGTCTTCAAAGGTCTTGCCGCAACGATAAGCAATGTGCCGGTTGCGGCTCCATGAAGCCTTGCTGTCGTCAAAGCCCGGCCACACCGCGCCCACTGCCATCTTGTCCCGATGGTGCTGCTGCATGTTGCGATAAAAATAATTCAGGTAGTCTTCGCCGTAGTTGCTGCCGTCGCGCGCCCAGCCGTCTTTGCCCGGCTGCACCCACGCGTAGTATCCATCAAACGCGTCCGGATATTTCTCGCTCATGTCCTTGTAGATCAGCAGCGGAGGATCAGGCCATGATCGGGTGACCTGCCGAATGCGGTTCCAATCGGTGTTGGACTCCTTGGGAAAAATAAAGATCACCGGACGCCCGTTATAGCGCAGATAAGCGGAGCGCGAAGGCCCAGCTTCCGGCCCAATGTAGCGATCGTAAAGATATTGCAGGTCTACAATCACCGCGTCCGTGTCATAGCCGGGATGGTCAACCGCTTCGTCATACTGAGCCGCGACCTTAAAACTGGGATCGGCGCCGGCAGCCTGCTGCATCAGCCCGTAAGCCTGGTCTTCAAACTCCTTGCGCGGGCCATACCAGTTCACCACAAAGCCGCTGATGTTCAGCTCTTTGGCCTTGGCAATCTGCTGCCGTAGAACATTGGGATCATGGCATGAATAGCCCACGTTGATATGGGCTTTCTGCCCGAACCAAGGCTGATAAATGGCCAGCAACTTGGGGCTGCCTTCCGGCGCGCGTCCCTGCGCAGCCAGCGATTCGCGCGGATTGATCTTGGCCGCGCAGCCCGTTGCGCCGGCCATCATCAGCAAAGAGAGCATTGCCATCACCAGCAGCGCGATGGCCCGGAAATCTGCGGTGCGCCGCAGGCGTGAAACACGCTCCAGAGAAGTATCCAGTTTGGAGAAAATATCTTTGGAAATAGAGATAAGAATGCCCTTCATGACCTGCCAACTGCAATAAGCTATTTAATGACTTTCAGTTGGATGAAAAAGCAGCAGTTTGGGATGGATAGGGGCGAACGCCGGTGGCCAAGTGCCGCGACTGAGGAGAAGTTGGAAACAGCCCAGGAATCTTTCCGACACAAAGAGTGCCGGAAAAGTTGCCGGATTACAGTCGGTCACAACACTTTAGTACTACGTCCTTTCCCTCTGCCCCTTATTTTCAAACACGTTACTAGGGGAAATCCCAGTGGGTCGAAAAGGCCGCAAGTCATGCTACGATAATTTTCCGCAATGTCAGCCTTTGCACGTGATCTCCGCTATGCCTTCCGGGCTTTTGGCAAGAGTCCGGGCTTTGCCGTGGCTGCAATCCTTTCGCTGGCCATTGGAATTGGCGCCAACACAGCCATCTTTAGCATTACCAGCGCATTGCTGCTTCGTCCGCTGCCTTATAAAGATGCAGATCGCCTGGTGATCATGTGGAACACCTCACCCGGGCTGGGCATTACCCGGGACTGGTTTTCCAGCGCGCAGTATTTCGACATCAAGAACAACCATCACGGATTTGAGCAGGTTGCCATGGCTGTTGGCGGCAATTACAACCTGACCGGTGAAGGCGAGCCGGAACGCGTTGGCGTAGTCAGGGTTTCCAGCAACCTATTGCCGATGCTGGGCGCGCAGCCGGCGCAGGGCCGCCTGTTTAACCCCGACGACGACCGCTATGGCGGCCCCAACGTTGCGGTCCTGGGATATGGCCTTTGGGCACGCCGTTACGGTTCAAATCCGCACATGGTGGGCAGGCACATTACCATCAACACCCATGACTATGAGGTGATCGGGGTCTTGCCGAAAAGTTTTTCTCTACCCCGCGAGGTCATGCCCACGCTCGACGGCTCGGAGCAATGCGACCTGCTGCTTCCCATGCCTCAGATCCCGACTCTTACGACGGAACGCGGGCATGAGGATTACAACATCATCGGCAAGCTAAAGCCGGGAGTTACGCTGGAACAGGCCCGCGCTGAGATGAACACCATCACGGCCCACCTGCGCCAGGACCATCCGGACGTTTATCCTCCAAATGGCAACCTTACGTTTATAATTTTGCCGCTGCTGGAACAGGTGGTGGGCAATGTTCGCCATACGCTGTGGGTGCTGCTGGCAGCCGTTGCATGCGTGCTGCTGATTGCATGCGTGAACGTTGCCAATCTCTTGTTGTCGCGAGCGGTTGGACGGCAAAGAGAAGTTGCGATTCGCACCGCGGTAGGCGCAAGCACTGGCCGCATCATCCGCCAGTTGCTCACGGAAAGTGTTTTGCTCGCGCTTTGCGGCGGCGTTCTGGGTGTCGTCTTTGCTTTTATCGGTATCCACTGGACCCATGTACTTGGGCCAAAAAGCGTCCCGCGACTGGCCGAAATCAGCGTTCGTAGTGACGCGCTGTGGTTTACCCTGCTCATCTCCATTGGATCGGGGATACTTTTTGGCCTTGCTCCGGCATTGCGCATTGCTCGCGTTGATCTGATCACCACTCTCAAGGATTCCGATCGCGGCTCTGCAGGCGCCAGCGCCATGTGGGGGCGCGGCAACAATCTGCGGCGCTTACTGGTCATTGCCGAACTGGCTATTTCAGTGGTGGTTTTGGCTGTGGCCGGACTGTTGCTGCGCAGCTTGATTCGCCTGCAGCACGTTGATCCAGGGTTCAATGCCGCCAACGTGCTGACGCTGGAACTTACCTTCAGCGGAGATACGTACAAAGATCCGGTAGTTGTTCGCGCCGTGTGCCGCCAGTTACTGGAAAACCTGGAGCGCCTGCCGGGCGCGGTGACTGCAGGGGGCGTTTCTTCTCTGCCGCTCAGCAATATGGATGCATGGGGTCCTATCACCGTAGAAGGCCGGGTGCTTTCGCCGGGCGAAAGATTTATCAATGCCGATGAGCGTGTTGTGGCCGGACATTATTTTGAGACCATGCAGATTCCGCTGCTCAAAGGCCGCTTATTCAACGAGCAGGATACGCCGGACAAACCAATGGTTGCGGTGGTGGATGAATTCATGGCACAGCAGCTCTGGCCCAACCAGGACCCACTGGGCAAGCGCATCAGGTTTGGGGACCTGGCCGCTAAACCGGTGTGGACCACCGTGGTCGGCGTGGTTGGCAGAATTAAACAGGATACGCTGGACTCCGATTCGCGCATCGCTTTCTATATTCCCCATAGCCAGTTCATCAGTCGATTGCTCAACATCGTTTTGCGAACCACCACTGATCCCGCTTCTATCACTGCTGCCGTCAGCCATGAACTGCATGAGGTTGACCGCGATCTCCCGCTTTACGGCGTGGTCACCATGGACCAGCGCGTAGCGGAGTCTTTAGCACGGCGGCGCTTTGCCGCGGTCTTGCTGGCGGTGTTTGCCGGCTTTGCTCTGGCGCTCGCGGCCATTGGCATTTATGGCGTCATGGCCTATCTGGTCATTCAAGGCACACGGGAAATCGGCATTCGCATGGCGCTGGGCGCAACTCAGCGCACCGTGCTCAGGCTGGTGGTAAAGCAAGGCATGACGCTGGCGCTGGGAGGCGTAGCTATCGGCCTGATTGCGGCGCTTGCATTCGGCCGTCTGGTCAGCGGCCTTCTCTACGGCGTCACATACACTGACCCGCTCACATTCGCCGGTATCGCCGTATTGCTCACGATTGTTGCGCTCATCGCCAGCTATATTCCTGCGCGCCGCGCCGCCCGTATCGATCCTATGATTTCTTTGCGTTGGGAATAACTCTACTCGTCATATTCGCTGGAGCCTTGCACCCAGATAAATGACTGCAAGTCAATCATGTCCCGGGGAGCCAAATCTTCAAGATCGCCGCGCGCTGTCTCAGCAAATTCCAGGCAGTTCGCATATGTACTCCACTCCGGTCGAGATTGATAATGAAACGGGAAACCATATTCGTGGGCCGCAGTCCGGGTGACATTGGGCTTCAAAAAGATGTGTTTTTCGGGCTGCGCCAAAAAGCCGAATACCGTCACAATGGGCCATGTTGAGACGCGCGTCTGTTTGCGCGGCAGCTCCGCAACAACGCCGCACCACGCATCAAACCTTTCCTGCAGCCTTCCTTTGCCATAGAGAAAGGCATAAAGTCCCGTGGCAAACATCCGTGCGCCGGCGGCAGGCTTTACCGCATCACGCAGCGCCATCTTCTCGAATGAAAAAATCAGGTTCGTCCGCGCTTCAATCCTTACCGCGCGCAAGGCCACCTCGGCATAATCGCCTTCGCGCAGCAATCGCGAGAAAGCCGGCTGGTTCAGCATGCGCTCCCATTCCCTGTTGGCATTCCATTTGTAATCGCGCTCCCACGCAAGGTAGGTTTCATCCTCAAAGCCATCTGGGAAGAAGCGAAGAAACTTGCGGCGGCAACGCCTGGCCGCGGGCGAAATTTGGTCTCGATGAACTTCTCTTGAGCGAGGCTGAGCTAGTGCAAGATTGCTGGCGCGCATGTCGTGGATCCCCCTTGTTCCCGTTGGATTCACGAATACTGCAGAGGTTTGGCAACAATCGAGGGCTGCAGCTGTTAGCGCTGATGTAATCAAGTGCGGGCTACGTACGGTGCGTCCTTTCCTAACTTTGTAATAAGCATATTTATTGCCAATAAACCTAACCGCTTAGGTTTATGATAAGATTTAACAGTGCCAACAGTTCTCCGCTTCGATGGATTGCGTGTTGTTATCTATCCCAACGATCACCGCCCAGTTCATGTCCACGTTATTGGTCGAGGCTGTGAGGCAGTATTCAATATGAACTGTTGGACCGGACCAGCCGAACTTCGCGAGAATTACGGCTTCCCCAAGCGAGCGCTATCGCACATTAGCAGCGTATTGACTGAACACTTGGAAGAACTTTGTAACAGATGGGAGGAAGTTCATGGCATTGCATGATGACTTCGAGATAGCTAAACAGCGGGCCAAAGCCCTTCAATCCTCTCTTCCAAAGGCAGTTTCTGCCCACTATGACCGCAAGAGCGGGCGTATTGTAGTCGATCTAAGCTCTAGACTGACTCTGAGTTTTTCACCAGATGATGCACAGGGGCTGGAAAATGCCAAGCCGTCTCAGTTGGATGAAATTGAAATAACTCCATCAGGTTTTGGAATTCACTTTCCCAAACTGGATGCAGACCTATACGTTCCGGGTCTCTTGGAAGGTCTTCTGGGCTCAAAGAAGTGGATGGCGTCAAGACTTGGCCAAGCCGGCGGCCAATCCACGAGCACGGCCAAGCGCTCAGCTTCCAGAGCGAACGGGAGACTTGGCGGAAGGCCGAAAAAAGCTGCGAGGGGCTAAGAGTTCAGATTTCATTACCGCTTCTAAAGGTTCCCGCTACCCCTTGTCCTTGTAGAACCCTTCGCTCCCAAACCCAAACACTCGGTTCGACCGTGCCCGATAATTTTCCCATGCAATCGCCGCCGCCAGTTCCACCAGTTGCGGCGTAGAGAACCGCTGCTGCAGCCGCTCGCGCAGATCAGGAGTTACCTTCGCTGGCGTTGCCGTGATTGCGTCCGCCATTTCCAGCACAAGTTTTTCGTCGGGAGAAAAAAGATCACTTTCCGCGTACCAGTTCAGGTTGCGGATCTGGTCGTCGCTCAAGCCTGCGAGTCTGCCGCCGGCAGAATTAATGTCGATTCAAAAAGGGCATTCCACCAGTTTGGCAGCGCGAATCTGTCCCAGGACCTTCAGCTTTGCCGGCACAAGATTTGTTTTCTCCAGGGCCATGCTGAACTTGGCATAAGGAATCATCACGTCAGGATGTGTAGCCACCGTCTGCAGGGGAGCAATGTCTTTGCCCAGCGTTTGCGGGCAAAGCGCCGGATCAGCGCAACTTGAAGCTTCTTCAGCATCGGGGTTCTCCTGGCCGATTCGATGAATGTGATCCCGGCCCGGATACTTCTTATTCGGGGACGCACCGCCGAATCGTGATTTTATTGGCCAAAGGCAATATCGTAAATCTTGCGTGAAAGGCCGATAAAATCCAGTGAGACGTTTGGCGCTTCAAAATTAGATAGCATCACAACACCAAACTGCTTTTCGGGGAGAAGATACAAGATGCTGCTGA
>JASLFF010000477.1 GCA_030150795.1 Terriglobales bacterium
ATTTTACAGTCCATCAGAAAGAAAGGGTGAATTATTCCTTATCTGAGCTTTCCGATGGTCAACGGTGTTTGCTCGGTTTATATATGATTCTCCACTTTCTGATAGCTAAGGGACATACAGTCTTTATCGACGAGCCGGACAACTTTGTCTCTTTAGGCGAAATCCAACCCTGGCTCCTGGCAATAGAGAGTATGGTTGAAGACCAAAAAGGGCAGCTTATCTTGGTGTCCCATCACCCAGAACTCTTAAACTATTGGGCTGCGAGACATGGTCTTCGCTTCTTTCGTGAGGAGAATGGCCATGTTCGAACTGAACAGTTTAAGACTGATCCAAATGGCGATTTGCAACCCTCAGAATTAATCGCAAGAGGATGGGAGAGTGAGTAAGCGATGTCTGGTGGTTGCCGTTGTAGAAGACGAGCACCACAGAATGCTTGTTTACAGATATCTAGTGGAAAGCGGAATGTGGCCGATAAGGATTGTGCTCTCTCCGTCGGGTCAAGGAAGTGCTGAAGCCTGGGTGAGGAAGACCTTTGCCAAAGAAGTAAGTGCATATCGCAGCCGGCATGCCCAGACTAAATTAATCGTCGTAATTGATGCGGATACAGGTTCATTGCAAGATCGATTGAGGCAGCTAGATCAAACTTTGAGGGAAAATGGGAAAGAGCCGGTTGACGCTACGACTGAACAAATCGCGCGGCTGATTCCAAAACGCAACATCGAGACATGGGTTCTTTGTCTGAATGGTCACGCGGTGGATGAAGAAACGAACTACAAGAAAACGCGGAATGATTGGAATGAGTTGATTCCACAAGCGGCAGAAACTCTATTGGACTGGACTCGGTCGGGGGAACCGCCCAATCACTGCGTTGACTCATTGCGAAATGGCGTACGAGAGTTGAAGCGCCTCACAGTGTAGCCACTCGCATTCCGGGTGATCGGATGATAGTCTCACCCATCACTTTCAGCCCCGCTTGGCCTGCTTGATGAAGATCGGCGCGTCGGCGTTCACGCATTGCCGCTTCCTCGATGCCTCTGCGCGCCCAGCTACAGCAGCCCCAAATGATCCGGATACTTGGCCTGCAGCGAACCCACCAGCAGCTCAAACTCCGGCAGTCCATGCAGGTTCTTGAGACAGTGGTCCTTCAGGAAGAAGGGCCAGCAGGCGAATCCGCTGCTGACGCTTCGCTCCAGCCAGGCAAAGGCATTTTCACGTTGGCCGCCTAATGCCAGAATACAAGCGATCTGATAATACGTGTGGTGCGCGTGGCCAAATGATTTTGGGCTGGCGCAAGCGCGGTTCATGCAGTCGAGCGCCTGATCATGTTTTCCAGTCAGCGCATAAAAAACACCCTGCAGGCTGGTGATGATTGGATCATCCGCCAGAAGTTGTAGAGCTTCATCCAATAAAACTTTTGCTTCGTCCCAGGCGCCCGTCATCATGGCCGGGTAGGGAGCAAAATAGATTGCGTACTTGTTGCCTGGGCTTTCCGCTCGCCATGCCTGAATTTCTTCCCGCGCCGCATCATATTCCTGGTTCCAGATGTAGACCTGCACAACGCTGGGACTGACTGCCTTTTTAGGATGAAAGAGGCTCCCCCTTTCATACATGGCCCGCGCATGGTCCAACCGCCCGATGTGCGCCAGAATGGTACCAAGCCGGTTATAGGCATGGGGCAGGTTGTTCTGCAAGGCCAGCGCCCGCTTCAGGGCGGCAATCGCCTCTAGATGCTGAAAGTTTTTTGATGGTCCCCACAACAGAAACGCGCGGGCCACATGTCCTTCAGGAAGCTCAGAATCAATCTCAAGTGCGCGGCGGCAATGGAACTCAGCTTTTTCAAGCCATACGCTGGCGGGATCATATTCAAAATGGCGAGTAGCACAAGCCAGGGAAAGCGTGGCGTGCGCAAGAGCGAACGCAGGATCGCGCGTTACGGCGCTGGTGAGGTGGTTTGTGGCTTCTTCCATCGTGGCGGGATCGCCGGTGGCGCTCAGCCGGTAGCCGCGCATGAATTCCGCGTAAGCCAGCGGGTCGCGGCTATAGCGCGGACGCTGCTGCACCAGCACTGGTCCCAGCGGACGGTTCAATACGCCCGCAATCTGCCGTGCGATATCGCTCTCAATCTCGGACAGGCGATTCATATCGAGCTCGCACTTCCTGCTGAGGCAAGCGGCCTGCAAATGTGCATCAAACATTTCCAGCGAGAGATGCCATTGCCCTTTAGAGGATTGAATCGCGCCATGCACCACGAATCGGATGCCCAACCGCGCGGCAATTTCCGAAGATGATAGATCAAGCGGAATGTCCAGAATGGCCGAAGTTGGCAGAACATCCAGGTCACGTAGATTTCCCAGCCGCGCGACCAGCGCATCGGCAAATCCCAGGCAGAGGCCATGGTCGTCGGCGGCCTTGCCTGCAAGCAACAGCGGCAACACCGCAAGAGAGGAGCGCTCGGCGGCATTCTGCTGCTCGAAAGCGCGCGCGGAACTGCGAATGAAATCAGAGCTGCGTTGTTGCGCATCAATCACACGGAGTGGGCCAGTGAACCTGTATCCTTTGCCGACAACGGTTTCAAGAAAGCGCGGCCTGGCGGAGTCGTCGCCCAGTGCGGTCCGTATTTTGCGAACAATGTTGTTGAGGTTTCGTTCCGTATCGATAAAGAGGTTGGAGCGCCAGAGCTTTTTGACGATCTCTTCACGCGAAACCATCTGATCGCGCCGCGCGACGAGGAAGATCAAAAGCTCCATGGGCTTTTTCTCAAGCTTTACCCGCCGCCCAAAACGCCGAAGCTCATAGCGGCCCAGATCAAGTTCCACTTCGCCAACTGCCTTCTTCGCGGCCTGCATGGAATGCACCCCGAGAAGCATTATGCCACTAATATTCAGCAACTTACGGCGATACATAAAAGATATATTCGCGTTATCTCCTCTTCATTGAAAGGCCCCTGCCTTCCGGCGATGATTGCCATGAAGAACGATGAATACAAATGAGGGAGAGAGGTCAAAAATGAAACGAAATTTTTACATTGCAATTGCGTTGGCAGGGCTGATTGGCTGGGCGGGCCAGCATTACAGGGTGTCAGCTCATTCTATGGCCCGCGGAAATGCTTTTACGCCGGACACGATTCAATGGGGGCCGCCGCCGCCCTTTGTAGCGCCGGGAGCGCAGTTCGCCGTGATTGAAGGAGACCCAACGGCCTCCGGCGGCAACTACACAGTCCGGCTAAAAATGCCGGCCGGATACCGGATTGCGCCGCATTGGCATCCGCTGCGCGAAAACGTAACGGTGATCTCAGGAACATTCAAGGTCGGGATGGGAGACAGCTTTGATACGAGCAAGATGGGCACCTTCCCCGCGGGCAGCTTTGCGTTTCTCGATCCTGACATGCATCACTACGCCATGGCTGCAAGCGATGTTGTAGTGCAAATTCACGGCACAGCACCGGTGCAGTTCAACTACATCAATCCGCAAGACGATCCATCAAAGAAATAGCTGAGCGATAACTTACAGACTGGCCGGGACGGAACGCCTCCCGGTCAGTAGCTTTTGAAGTAAAAATCAAGCGCAAGGCAGGAAAATGCTAAACACCGTCCCGCTGTGGCCTGCCTTGGTGCTGCTGCGGACGCGGAGCACGCCTTGGTGTTTCTGCACTGTGTTCTTGACCAATGAAAGGCCAATGCCGTTGCCCGCAGAGCCTTTCGTGGTAAAAAATGGGTCCCAGATGCGGGCCAGATTTTTTGCGGCGATGCCAGTTCCCGTGTCTGCGAACGTGAGACGCAATCCTCGCCTGTGGCCGGCTTTCCATTCATGCGCAGCAGCAATTCTTGCGTAGATCTTTCCGCCATCCGGCATGGCGTCAGCCGCATTCAGCAGCAGGTTGGCGCACATTTGCCTGAGCTGATGAGGATATGCCGAAAGATGTGCGCGGCTGCGGTAGCGCGCATTCACAGAAATATCTTGCGAGTCAAAACGCGATTTGTAAAATTTGAGCACGGAACGCAACAATTCCGGTACGTCTGTATCTTCAGGATCGCCTGAGTCGCGCAGCTCCATGGCCGCATGCAGGATTTGCGAAATTCGCTGGACTTCTTCGCGGGCCAAAGCCAGATACTTACGGCCTTTCTCTTGGAGAGCTCCCTCTTTTTCGATTAGGTAGTGGAGTTGGTGAAGAGTTTCGAGAGGATTGTTGATCTCGTGCGCGAGAGACGAAATTCCGTTCCCGTTTTCTGACGGAGGAGGACGACTTTCCAGCCGCTCTTTTCCCCCAGAATCGCCGGAAATACTTATGCTTTTGGCCCCCATGGAATTGCCTCTTGTTTAGTTCGATCCCGAACATAACCTTGCAGGTTGCCACTTATAAGCAGCAGCACTCGATTCCGCGTAAGCCCTTTCAATCCTGTTGAAAACAATGAATCAGAGGAGGCGGCTATTGCTGCGCCTGCTTCAAACCGACTTCAATCAGTTTTCTGGCGGCTTCCTCATCAAAACTTTCTACCGCCACTACAGCGCTGCCGGTCTGCTGAATAAAGATTGGTCCGTCTGAACTGGTGTATTGAGCAAGACCTGGGACATTTCCGTTGTCGGTAATATGCCGGAGCGACGCATAACGCTTGGGCAGCGCGTTTGCATATGTCTTAGCGAACTCCTGCGCCGCCGCTTCTGTGGCCCACCTGGAAACATAAAACAGGCCGATGTGCGAGGAAGAGTTGCGGTCTGGCGGTTTTGCTCCGCGGCGGCCTGCGGCGTAATACGCGCCGCCACGCCACTCAGGATTCAGGCGCTTATCGAGCTTTTCATCGGCATAAATGCGCAGCAGGATGCTGACATCGAACTGGCCGACGGCGCCTGCATCATAGGGTTCATAGTCTTTTTTCAGAAAGTCGAGATCCGGCAGCAACAACGGAGGAACGAGATGTCCTGCAAGATATTCCTTGGGTTCCATGATCTCGCGCGTGGTCTGGGGCATGCGGCCCAGCACGCCGGTATAAGCCAGTTGCTTGCCGCCGGCCACCAGCAAGTCCTTAATGAACTGCATACCCTGGCGATAAGGAAATGCCAGCTCTTCCTGCAACAGCAAAGGCGCACTATCAAAGACCGGGCTCCCGCGGCTCTTGTCCATGGAATCCTGCATCAGTTCCACCACCTGCGGCATTTTTTCAACGCTCTGTCCCTGCGGCGCCATCACGTAATCCAACAGCACGATCATGGCTTGGCCCTCCAGAACGGCGCTGCGGCAGGTGGAAGCTTCATCGTTGCGGATCAACTCATCCAGGTCGTCCAGCCCGTGTTTTTCAATCTCTTCATCGTGCTTGCTCATCTTTTCCAGGTTGAAGCTCTGGTCCTGCAGCGCGTGAGTAAGCTCATGGGCCATCACCGGACGCTGCATCTCCGGCTCGTTCCAGTCCAACAGGTTCATGGTGCGCGTTTTTTCGTCGTAGTAGCCCGCCACCTGTTCGCTAAGCAGCTTGATCAGGAAGCTGTGCAGATCAAAGGTGCGCGGCAGCAGACCGAATTTTTTCTCGACCAGTTCAGAGCGCTCAAAGCGGATGCGATCAGCATCATCCTTGAACTTGTCTCCCACGTACTTTTCCACCTGCGGCCGGCTCACGATGGTCCGCTTGACCTTTTTCTTGATCGGTAGGCCTGTATCGTTGCTGGCGAAGCGCAGGATCTCATCGACGGACCGGAACAGTTCTTTCGCCTCCACAGGAGTAATCTGGTGGATTGTTTCGACCGGCTCCATCTCCAAACGGTGCGAGGGCGTGGCTTGCGGCTGCGGGGAGGGCGCAGCTTGCGGAGTTGGCGATTGTTGCTGCGGGATGGAGGGTTGCTGTTGCGGCGAAGCTGTAGGCGCGGCTGAGGGTGGCGCGTTTTGTGCGAACCCGAATGACGAGAAGAAAAGCAGCGCGGCTAACAAGCACGCAATCGAAAGCTTTCTCATTTGGATATCAAGTAAAGAGCGGCTCCGTCCTTAATGGTAACAATAAACGCCTGGTCGCGCCGCCGTGCCGGAGAAACTCCTTTCGCCGCTGATACCGCAGATAATCGCTAATCTGGTTTTTATCTGCGCGAGATCTGCGCAATCTGCGACGAGTTGCTTTGAAGAAAAAAGGGCGACCCTCATTTCTGAAGGTCGCCCAGTTAGTGTGCGAGGCGTTACTCCAGCGCCGGTTCGGCTGCGCGGATGTACTCGATTACCGAATCGCTCCAGCCATCGATGTGCACCCACTTGCCATAACCCACGCCGTTCTGGAAGCTGGCTACGTTGATCACGTAGCCACGCGCCTTCGGGTTCGGGACAGCGTCGTGTGACTGCTCGTCAGTGATCACGATCAAGCGGTCATACTTCTCGTCGATCTCACCCAGCGCGCGGCCCAGGTACGTTCCGCCGTGAGGCTGGCTGGCGTTCAGCGCATCGCGCAGGGCAAAGCCCTGGCGCGAAGGCACGCGGACCAGCTTGTCAGAGAAGGAGAAGATACTTACCTGCTCTGCGATCTCGCGCAGCAACACCGCCAGCCCATAGGCCGCATCGTTGCGGCGCATCTCCGCACGGCGAGAAAGCGGCGCGTCCATTGATCCCGAGACGTCCACCAGCAGCACGGTCTTACCCGGCAGCTTGGGCTGGCCTTCCAGCGAACGAAGCATAGCCTTCTCCAACTCCGGCTCCCACTGCGGCGCGTAACGCGCAGCAGCGATGAAGCGGAACGGCAGCACGCGCTCA
>JASLFF010000507.1 GCA_030150795.1 Terriglobales bacterium
CAAATTCAGGGCTGGATTCAAACTGCTCCCAATATCCCTTGGAACTCAGCTGGTTCATGTGCGAGCGGACCTGTCTCGCATGCTCTTGGAGTTTTTGCCGGCGAGATTCTTCGTCTGTCGACTCTGCTGCCTCAAGATATGCCTGCAGTGGGGTCTTTACATCCACCACAATGCTTTTTCCTCCTGCAAGCTTCACAATCAAATCCGGTCGCAGCCTGCCTGTATCTCCTGTAATTGTCTTCTGTTCCACAAAATCGCAATATGCCAGCATGCCGGCCATTTCTACTACCCGGTGCAACTGAATTTCACCCCATTGTCCCCGAACAGTAGGCGTACGTAATGCTCTGACTAAGTTTCCGGTTTCGCTCTGCAGTTTTTGCTGCGTAGTGATCAGGGACCGCACTTGCGCTGTCAAGTCGCCATAGGCCTGGTTGCGCGCCGCTTCAATCTGCTGGATCTGCTCATCCACTTTCTTGAGCGACTCCCCAATCGGCGCCACCAGATTTTCAACCGCCTGCTGCCGCAACTCCAGATCGCCCTCGGCCCGGGTTTGAAATTTCTCCAGCGTCGCGTGGGCCAGATGAAGGAATGTCTGGTTGTTGCTCTTAAGCGCTTCCGCCGAAAGCGCCTGAAAACTTTCTCGCAACTGGGCTTCCATCTGGTTCAGTAGCGCTACTTTCTCCTCAATGGCTTTGCGCTCCATGGCCACAGTGGTCTCCAGTTTGACCATCTCTGCTCTAAGCTGCGCGGTCTTGGCTGCCTCCGCCCGCGCGCGATCCAGGTCCTGCTGCAAGAGTGACAATCGCGTCTTAAGCGACGCCGCGGCAGGGCGGGCCAGCAGCCACGCGATCGCGAATCCCGCAATCGTACCCAGCGCGACCAACAAAATGTTCCAAAGGCCGCTCATCGACCACTCCGCTCCGTCCTGTTCCCGGACACTTGTAATTTGTTCAAAGATATCCTCACAAGTAAAGTCTTCTCGCCGCCTGCTCCAGGCAGCACGCCTAGGTATCGGTGCGAATCTCGTCCCACTCGTCACCGTCGCGCCCAATCAACCACAGTATTGCGTGATGGCGCTCCACGGTGATTTCTCCATTGATGTCCGGCTCTCTGCGATTCACCCTAGCATCCACAGCCGCCCAGTCATAACGGTAGATCAAGTCGGCCTGGTCCAGTATCTCCTTCGGCGTGCGCAACCGCGCGTCCGCGATGAACTTTTCGGCGGTGCGGCTGTGAAGAAACCACATTGCTTGCGCGGCATCGCACTGGGCCACGGGCTTCTCCAGCTTCTTGACGAAGCTCAACGCCCACAGCAGCGTCCAGACCGCCTCATAACGCCAGCTGAAGCGCGCACGAGCCTCCTCCCAAGGCGCGGGATCCTCAATAAATGATCGCTCTTCGGGAGTAAAGTGTTCTTTTATTCCGTATTGGGCGATGAACTCTTCCACCCGCGGCTGTTCCAGCCCTTCGCCTTTCACAGCCACCCCCAGCAGGGCCATGGTGCGATAAGCCGCTTCCTCTTTGCTCCGTAGCTTCATATCCGCTTCGGTTTCTATCACCGGTAAAAAGAGGTTGATGCGAACGCCTTCTCGGGACAGAACGCTCTCAGACCGGTACTTGCGCTCGCGTGCCTCTTCAGAAATATCCGGGTGAGCGAAGCGGGCCCGTGCCCTTTCTATATCCTCCTGAGAATGCTCCTGGCGGGACGCGCCTGAAAAGGAGGAACGTAATTTCGAAAATAGGTTCATAGCATGCAAATCGCCTTTCTAATCGAAACACCGATGGACCTTGACCTGTAATTCAACCATTCACCCCGGCAACTTTCTTCTCAGCATCCACTTCAAGAGGCTTCACGGGCAGAAAGACCCGCTGCTCCGTTGCCGGACATAGGTTTTGATAATCACACCAACGGCAATGCGATCCCGGCTTGGGATCGAAATCGCCCCGGCGGATGCCCTCCGCCGCCTCTTCAATTTTTTCCCGCGCGGAATCAAGCTGCTTCGGCGTCCTGCTGGAAACCGCCAGACTGTTGTCCTGCACGTTCACCAGCACCAACTCTCGCGGAGACAAGTTCATTTGCGCCACGGCCATGGCATAAATCGATAGCTGCAGGCTCTCATCGGCAAACTTGCGTTCTTTCGGCGCGCCGGTTTTGTAGTCGATTACCCGCACCACGCCTTCTTCAAGCAGGTCAATGCGGTCAATGCGGCCTTTTATTTCGCGCCCGCCCAGCTTAAAGCTGAACTTGTGCTCCGTGGCAATCACGTTGGCGGAACCTCTGGGGCTGGCCAGCAGCAGCGTGCGCAACTGGTCCACACCGCGCTCTTCATACATCTTCCGCTGCACCGGATCGTCAATGTAGCCCTTGCCGAATTCCACCTTGAACGCCTCAATGGCATCTTCAACGCTGAGTTCTTTCGCGTGCGCCGCCGGATCGTAATAATTCTTCAGCACCGTATGGATGGCAAATCCATATTGCATGGCCGCCGCAGCCTCGCCGGGAATCTTCCAGTCGCGCTCCAGCTTGAACTTCATGGGACACGTCGCGTAACTCTGTACCGCGTTCGCGCTAAGCGCCATCTCCGGGCCAAAAGCCGGCGGCAGCAGCATCCAGCGTCCCAGAGGTGAGGGGTCAAGCGGCAAAGTAGCCGGCGTCGCTCCGTTGCTAGTCCGCGTGGTCAGCGCGGCGGTCAGCCGCCGGTCGCCGATCAGAGGACGCAGGAATCCTGGAGGCGTGGGATCTTTTTTCCCTTTCCCCGGACGCGACCCGATGCTCAGCCGGTCGCGCGCCCGCGTGATGGCAACGTAAAAGAGCCTGCGCTCTTCCTGGTCATGCACCAGCTTTCCTTCACCCACCGCAATGGAACTGCGCAGCGCCGGAGGAAACTCAAACAGCCCTTCCTTGAAATACGTGGGAAACGCCCCTGAGGTAACTCTCAACAGCCACACGTGGGAAAACTCCAAACCCTTGGCGGCGTGCACGCTCATCAATTGCACGGCGCCAGGATTGCGGCGCTCCAGCTCCGCCATCTGCTCTTCAGTAAACAACGGAATAATGCCCCGGCCCTTCTGGTAGTAATCCAGATATTGCAGGAACTCCGGCAATGAAGAGTCCTTGACG
>JASLFF010000532.1 GCA_030150795.1 Terriglobales bacterium
TGGCGGCAATCCAGAAATATTTAGGTTTTTACCGGCTCGGCCGGCGCTTCTTCTGTCCTAACGGTGGGACCGCCGGAAACCTGCTCACGCAAATTGGGATCCAGTTCCAGGGCTTCTAGAATAGCGCGGGTAACGCGATTATCAATCTCGCCAGCATGGGCCAGATCTACCGGATAGCAAATGACCACCTCAAGCGCGGTTTGCGTAAGATGGAGCCGGCTTTCCGGAGCAAAGGCCGCGACAGTGGAGTTCAAAGAACGCTCCACGTTGCGCCGCTGCGCTTCCATCCGGTCACGATACTCCGCAAATACTTTGTTCACCGCTTCCATCATGCGCTGCTCAACCTGGCGATAATTGCCCTTGGCATCCAGCGTGAGAGTGATCTCATGCCACAGAAAATTCGTGCCCGGAATCTGCTTAAACATGCCGGAATTGGCTTGAAAGACCACGGAGTTTGAGAAAGCAACAACGCGTCCCGTGGGTAGCGGCGCGGGACCGCCGGTAATTTCCATTAATTGCAGCCGCACCAGGCCAATATCAACAACATCACCCGTAACGCCGGCAATGTTTACGCGATCACCCACGCGAACGCCATATTTGCCGATCAGGAAGAAATAGCCAGCTATTGAGAGAATTACGTTTTGCAATGCCACGGCTATGCCGGCGGTCATGAGGCCGGCAAATGTAGTAATGGCGCCAAGTTCACTGGCAAATGCAGTCGCAATGATAATGGCGGTAAGGCACCACAAGACAATCCGGCGAATCAGCAGAAACTGGTAACGACGCCGCGCGTCCGGCACGTAACGGAAGGTTGCGCGTTTCCAAACCTCTGAAACTCCCAGTACTACGCCCAGGACAAGGGCCAGCACGGCCAGTCGCAACAGCAATCCTTTGAGTTCAGCTTTGTATTGGCTGTCAACGGCGCCACGCCAGTTTGTGGTAGTCCTCTTGTAAATATCCAGCAGGATTGACTGCTTTCCGAGCGGCAGCAAACTCGCAGAAACTTGCTTGAACTGCGCGGTCAACGCGTCGAGATCTTTTTTTTGTTGTGCCAGCACCTTCGGGTCTTGGGAATCCGGCTGGCCCGCCACATCGTCACCCTTTTGCGTAAGCTCCCTGACTCTTGCCACCAACGGCGCCCGCAAGTTTTTCGAGCTTTGGGAAAGCGCATCCGTCTGCCGCAGGTTGTCTTCCAGGGCACGCAGCTTGCGCCGCAAGGAAAATAAATCCGTAGCCAGCGCCAGAATGCCCGTGGGTGTTTCTTTGCGCTCACGCGAGGCAACTACCGCCGGCGATGTGGAATTGTTTGTGGTGTCACTTGGGCTGGTTTGTTCCTTATTCTCAGCCGACGCGACAGGAACCGTGCGGGCCAGTTCTTCAACCTGGGAAAGAAGACCGCCTGAGCCCAGGCCGTTTGACGCAGTTCCGGTAGCAAACTGAAGCATCGAACGCAAGGTGTCCCGGCGGGTCTGGAAAAGCTCGAGCTCGCCTTCTGTTTCTGAAATGATGGCAAGCAAAGTAGTGCGTTTCTTGCCCGTAGCAGTCTGCAGCTGCTGGTGAAACCCATCAAGTTCCCCCTGTAGCCCCTTTACCTGCTGGTCTGCCTTGTTGGCTGAATCGATCAGCCTTTGATATTGGGACGCCGCCTGGGAGCGGCTGGCCGCGTTGTCCGTCTGACTGGCCAATGCCTGCGCGCGAGCGCGAGCGTAATCGAAAGCAAGCTTCACGACATGATCCGCCACCTGACGGCTGTCATTAAGAAAAAGGGCATCGCTTGGCTCGTTCACAAGCTGCTGCTCAGTGGTTAGCTGCCGTGACCATACAATGGTCTGATTGAGGAAGGAGACGATGTCTTCCGCGCTGGCCGCCTGAACTTCATTTGCGTCCTTTTTAGACGAGTCATTCTTGAATTGCGCGCCGCCGGCGACTCCGGTAGCGAGAAGTACTAAAAAAATAACAAGTGCGTTGCGGATTGTGCGAGCTGCGGCCCGCGGCATCATGCGCATATCTTGAAATTGTATTAGAGACCCATGGAAGTTGCATGACAACTCAGGCAACCGGCTTGAGGAGCGATGTGCGCTTTCGCGACGGAAATGGCCTTAAGCAAGCAGTAAAAAAGGGTGTTCCGATGAACACCCGTCATAACTATTTTCCCTTGGAATTTCACGGAGACTTGGCTCCGCTAATCTGCTACTTTTTCTTCTTTTTCTTGGCTGCTTTTTTCTTTGTTGCCATGAGTTGAATGCCTCCTTAAGAAGATTTAGTTGCTTTGGAGCCCGATCTCACTTTTTTGAAGCCCAACGAATTGTATCGTTAGATGCTTACACACAAGATATTGAGGTACCAGTGTTGCATTGTCAACAAAAAAATGCATGTCGGAGGCATTAAGAGTTGTTCTGTCTCCGCCAGACGGATTGCGAAACTCTGACTTCGTTGTGGAAAATCCAAAATCAACTTCTCATTCAGAAAAAAAACTTTTATTTGTGCGGTGCTTCCGGCATGGGATTGAAAGCCGTGTTCTTGTCAAAGCAGAAATCCACAAATTGCGGCGTGTAGCGCTGGCTGATGGCGGACGGGGTGTCCAACTTCTTAATCTCCTGAAATTTGAAATCAATTTTTCCATCGCGATGAACAGTTCCCAGCAAGTACCCGTACACCTTGGTGCGGGCTTCTTTCGCGTGCGGCGCGTCTGGTGGCAGCGCATAGCGCACAGCTCCGGCGGTCCCCACGATCCAACCCGGCAATTCGCCGCCGTGGGCAGTCCAATATTCAGAATTGAAAATGCCGCTCATAAAAAAATGCGAGTGGCTGGCTAGCAGGTACACATTCTTTTTTGTCTTTTTCTTGAAATCCAGCAGATCGGTGTAGGCGCGGAGTCCGCTCTCGACGCCCACCGGCCAATCGCTCATGCTGTGGCCAAAAGCCACGCTGTCCGGCAGTGCGGCATGCATTCCTATGACCAGGGCGCGAACTTCGGGATTGGAAGAAGCGCGCTCCAACACGCCTTCCAGCCATGTGACCTGCTTTGGCGAGAACTGGTCGAGGGTGGCGTTGTCGAGATAAATGAAGTCGACGCCGCCCTGAATCCAGTGGAAGTATGTGGTCGGAGTTGTGGCTTTCGGATCGTCCGCGACGCGCTGGCTTTTTAGCGGAGAAGAATCAAGCCATTGAGCAAATTTGGCGGCAAACTGTTCTCGGGTCTTGGGCGGTGTGGTTTCATGGTTGCCAATGCCCACAAAGACCGGCATGGAACCAAATGCACCAATCTGGTTCTGGATGAAATCATCCCAGGCGTCTTTCAGGTATTCGTCTTTCTGAATGGTCTTGCCGCGATGTTCTGGGCTGTTCTCGTAATCCTCATCAATGCCATAGATGGCGCGCAGATCGCCCAGGTGCCAGTAAAATGCGGCGTTATTCTTCGTCGCGCTGGCAGCAATGGAAGG
>JASLFF010000582.1 GCA_030150795.1 Terriglobales bacterium
ATTCGAGCCACCAGGACCGGGATAGTCCACCGGCAGATCGCGATAAATGCCGTTATACTCGCCGTTGAAGACAAACGTGATCTGCTCTTCAACACGTGCGGAGCCATCTTCTTCTACGTGAATGTTGCTGTTGAATTTGAAAATATGGTAGCTGCGCGCCCACGCCGGCAGGCTCAGAGCAAGCAACAGCACCGCCAGAATTTTGGCGGCAAAGACCCGGCTTCGGAAATGACCAGTGAATTTCACTTGGCTTAGAACTTTACAGCCACGTTTTCGCGATCGGCGGGAGTTTCCATTTCAAAGAACTGTCGCGCGTGGAACCCGAACATTCCCGCGATGATGTTGGTCGGAAAAGATTGAACGCGGGTGTTGAAGTCGCGCACCACGGCGTTATAGTAACGTCGCGCGTTCTGAATGTTGTCTTCAATCGAGTTGAGCGAACTCTGCAATCCCGTGAACTGCTCAGAAGCTTTCAATTCAGGATAATTTTCCGCCACGGCAAATAAACTCTTCAGCGCGCCGGAAAGCTGCCCTTCCGCCTGGGCTTTGTCGGCGGGAGTAGTTGCCTGCATGGCCTGCGAGCGGAACTTGGCGATGTTCTCAAACGTGCCCTTCTCGTGCGCGGCATAGCCTTTTACCGTTTCCACCAGGTTGGGAATCAGGTCATGGCGGCGCTTGAGTTGGACGTCGATGTCTGACCATGCTGAATCCGCGCGGACCCGCAGCTGCACCAGGCTGTTGTACATGCCTGCCAGAATGAAGATTGCGCCCACGACCAGTATCCCGATCACAATCAATGGCATCATCGTTTGCTCCTGCTCTCGATCTTCCGTAAAGAATTGTTGGAGCGGAAGTTACCACACTGAAACACCGCGGCGCAAATCGCACGCCGGTAATATTCAAAAGGCAGGTGCTCAGATTATGGGAATCCGTAGGATTCCGGAGCTCTGGCTATGAGTTTCGATATCTTGATAAGATACATCTCGGCCCTGTTTTGCAATTTGTCCCTTGTTTCTCTGTAGTTACGGGTTTTTGAAGATGGCATCCTTCATGCTTTGCAGAACCGCGTACATGTGGAACACCATTATCCCTTTGATCGTTTCGGATTTACTCCCTGCGCCTTGTTATCCCCCGGCCCGCTCCAAATCGAGCCATAACAGTGAGGAGGAAAGAATGAGAAGTCTAAGGTCCTGGTTCATTTTTATCCTATGTATAAGCCTGACATCATTTGCGCTGCTGCCTGCAAGCGCACAATCCACCGTCGCCACCGGAACCATTCAGGGCACGGTTACAGATCCAAACGGGGCCGTTGTCCCAAACGCGACCGTTACTATCACCAACATAGCAACTGGACAAGCCAGCAAGCTCACCAGTTCATCATCCGGTACCTACGCTTCCGGCGCGCTGATCCCGGGCGACTACAGCGTCCGCATTGAAGCCAAGGGCTTCCAGACCCAGGTCCTGACAGTGCCTGTCCAGGTCGGCAATATTGCGGCAGGCAGCGCCAAGCTGACATTAGGGCAGTCAACAGAAGTTATAGAAGTCACAGGTTCGGCCGTGGCCGTGAATACCGAGCAGGCCACCGTGCAGGGTGTGCTGAGCACACAACAGATTGAGAACCTTCCTATCAATGGCCGTAACTTCCTTGATCTTGCGCAGCTTGAGCCCGGCGTACAGATTCAGGATGGCGGCAACTTCGATCCCACTAAAAACGGTTTCTCTTCTATCTCCTTTGGCGGACGCTTTGGCCGCACCGCCCGCATCGAGGTGGATGGTATCGATATCTCCGATGAAACCGTGGGCACCACCACGCAGAACCTCCCTGCCAGCGCCATTCAGGAGTTCCAGGTCAGCCAGTCGTCGCTCGACCTTTCTACTGAGCTTACGTCTTCTGGCGCCGTGAACGTAGTCACAAAGTCTGGCTCAAATAAATGGCATGGCCAGGCTTTTTATCTTTTCCGCGATGACACCGTTGCTGCGAACCTCGACGCGCCGTTCCAGCGGAATAATTTCGGCGGTGAACTGGGCGGCCCCATCTTCAAGAACAAATTGTTCTTCTTCCTTGATGCCGAAAGGCTGAAGCAGGACCTGATTGAACCCGTGGCCAGCGGCGGTCCGTTTGCGTCAATTACCGGAGGATTCAATTCGCCTTTCCGCGATACTGAAGGCGTAGCCAAACTGGACTGGACAGTGAACGAGAAGGTGAAAGCCTTTTATCGTTTCTCGTACGAGCAAAATCACAGCACGAAAGGCTTCATTCCCAATAGCTTCCAGCCCTTTACCAATGCCAATAACACCCCGGTGCATGCTGCTGGTGTGGATTTCACCACCGGCAGCTTCACCCACGCCGTGCGCTTCGGCTTTACCAAGTTTCGCAACAATATTATTGACGCCACCAAGGCCGGTGTCTTCAACCCTGCTCCGGACCTCAGTATTTCCATTGGACCCAGCTTGACCTGTCTCGCGGGCGGTCAGAACTCGTTCTGCTCCGGCAGCAATATTCTGGCTCCGCAGAAGACTTTCCAGGAAAACACTCAGGGAAAGTATGACGGCAGCAAGGTCATTGGAAAGCACATCTTGCGCTATGGCTTCGGTTACAACCACATTCAGGGCGGCGGCTTCGCCAAGTTCTTCTCCCTTGCTCCGACCGTTAATCCGCAACTGAGCGATTTCAATCCAGCCAATGCACCTTTTCCAGGTGGCGCAGCCAATCCTCTGAACTATACGGCTGATGTGGTTTTCATGGGCAATGGCCAGGGGTTCTCCTCGGAGAAACCGGCGTTTGGGCTTCCCGGCGGCGGGTTGGGACCGGACAATCGCATTCAGTTCTATGTGGGCGATGCCTGGAAAATTCTGCCGAATCTGACCATAACCCCCGGCCTGCGCTACGTGCGCGACACCGGACGCACCGACTCAGACATCGCTCCGATTCCCTGCTCACAACTTGATCCCGGGCTGGCAGCAGGCCTGGTTGCAGCGGGTACGCCTTGCAATGGGAACATTCTTGATCTGTGGGGTCAGGGGCTCGGTAATAGAGTTCGTGTCCCCGGACACAACTTTGGTCCAACACTTGGCATAGCGTGGGACCCGACCAGCACCGGTAAAACTGTGATTCGTGCCGGCGCTGGTATTTATTACGAAAACTCCATTTTCAACAACAACTTGTTTAACCGTCCCGGACGGCTCCAGCAGGGATTGTTCCTGGCGGAGCAAGCGCCCTGTGCCAACAATGCTCCTAATCCAGGGTTTGTCATGCCGGGCGGTGCGCCAATACCGGTGAATCTCGCCGCGGTTTGCGGGCAGCCGCTGGGTTTGGTCCATGCTCAATTGGCGCAATTACAGGCTGCTTATCAGGCCGCAACCCTGGCTGTAGGCCCCGCCAGCAACAGCGCCTTTATAGGCAATACTTTATCTGCTGGCACCAACATCAATGGCATCAATATGTTTGCTCCCAATTACCAGACGCCCCGCTCCGTGCAGATGAACTTTGGTTTTGAACATCAGCTCGGCAAGGGTGTCGTTTGGAGCGCTGACTATCTTAGAAACGTCGGTACGCATACTCTACTTGCCATCGACGTAAACCACGTGGGTGACGTGCGGTTCTTCAACAAGACGGTCGCGCAAAACGCAATCAACGCTACTTTGGCTGCTTGTGGTGTAGCATCGATCGATGCTGCGATTCAGGGTTGCCCTGGTATTCACGGCCCGATCACGCCTACAAATCCGGTGAATGGCGCAACCATTGCCGATTTTGCCGCTAATGGCCTCACTTCAGGTGCTGATCTGTGCCTCGGTGGCCCTTGTCCCAACGCAGCATTTGGCGGTATCAACCCGAACCTGGGTGTAAACCAGATGCTCTTCCCTGCCGGAAGATCAACCTTTAATGCGTTTGAAACCTCGCTGCGGGCCAATGTCCACAATCCTTTCGCCGGCGTAAAAGCCATGAACTGGATCGTTTCTTACTCATTGTCCAGATCTCTTGGTTCGGCGCAGGACCTGGACTTTGTAAACGCTGCGGCCGATAACAATCGTCCCAACGCTTTCCTCGGTCCAAATGGCCTTGACCGCACCCATCAATTCTCTTTTGGCGGCACCATGGATATACCCTTGGGCCTCCGTTTCGGCTCTGTTGGCCACATATACAGCCCGTTGCCGCAAAATATGCTTCTGCCCGGCGGCGGCGCAGGCGGCATCTTCATCAGTGATGCCACTGGCGATGGCTCAGGCGATGGCAGCGCGGTTTATCCCACCGGCGACCCGGTTCCCGGCACCAAGCTGGGCGCTTTTGGTCGCGCCGTCAAAGTCAACGATCTGGCCGGTTTCATTTCCAGCTACAACGCCAACGTGGCCGGATCTGCCACACCCGCTGGACAAACGCTGATCAGCAACGGTTTGATGACGCTGGCACAACTGCAAGGGCTGGGTGGTGTTTTCCAGCAGCTTGCTGCGCCGCCTGCGGGACAGGTCGGTCTGGGCTGGCTGAAAACCTTCGACCTAAAACTCAGCTATCCTCGCAAGTTTGGCGAGCACTTTGGAGTTGAACCAAGCGTTGCCGTGTTCAATGCATTCAATAACGCCAACTACGATCTGCCCAATGCCCCAATCAGCAGCGTCCTTAACCTCGCCTCCGCGCCATGCGACCCAGCCGCGCATCCGGAAAACTGCACCGGCTCGGTTAACAGCACCACGTCGGTACAGCACAATAACAACCGTGTGCTTCCCGGATCGGGCGTTTTCGACCTGGGCGCTCCGCGCGTAGTTGAATTTGGCTTGAAGCTGTCTTTCTAGCCCCCAAAAACAGTCGTTGTTATTCGCCGCTGTGTTCGCAAGAACACAGCGGTTTTTATTTGTTCCAAAATGGAACCATTTTGCACAGAAACTATCTGAAACTATAGATAACCTATTTGCAATTTGTATCTATCCTGCTACTCTGCCCGTATCTAACCTTAATCCCAGATAGTTTGCTTAGTAGTTTCAGTCAATAGTTGTCTGACATAGATCACGTTTAGCCCAGCCACGCGGTTATTTGGACGTGCTGGCGGTTTCACCTTAATTATGTCTGGTTAGCGAATACCGTTCGCGGCACTTCGAAATTAAATTTCACATTAATTACCGTCCTAGAAAGGAAGAATTCAATGAAAATCGACAAGAATGTGTTTTTCTTGCTTGTTTTGATAACTATGCTTGGAGTAGGTTCGGCGGCCCAGACGGTCCAAGGCACGGCTGTAATCAGCGGCGGCGAATCGCTGCTGCCGCTCTGCTCCGGCCATACCTGCACGGAAGTGTGGGGGCGCAGCGTGTTGAGCCTGACCGTGAACGGCTCTACGGTGACAACCACCAGCGCGCAGGGCTCCACGACAGCCAGCATGGCCTCCGCGCTGTGCTCCCAGATGACCAGCAGCTTCCCCGTGCAGTGCACCGGCACCAGCACCAGCGGCAATACGACCAGCATGTCTCTTCAGGCCAGCCAGAATTTCCTGGTGACCCCTGCCTGCCACATCAGCAGCCCGCCGAACGTATCCGGCTGTCTGTTTACCGCGACCTTGAACGGGGCCTTTAATCCTACCTACCATATTCTTTCTATTGTCTACTCACCGCCGGGCGACCGCAGCAGCAATGGTTTTGCCAATACCAACAGCACCGGCGAAACTAGCTCAGTGGGAAGTAACTACCAGCAGGGCAGCAGTATTACGTATAGCGCTGGCGGCGGACTGATAGGTAGCGGCTCGCTCGGCGTTACTTTCGGAGTATCGTCTACTACCGGGGACTCGCATTCATTTTCTGTGACCTACTCGCAGGGCAATGGATCGCAGCTGCTTTCGGTCAACCAGAACGTGGACCATACCCAGGACCAGTTCTTTCTCTGGCTGAATCCGCAAATCACTTTCACCGGAACCACCAATTCGACGACGTACACCGTGGGCACAGTCAATAACCAGCCCATGGACATCGTCAACGTCAACGCCGCGGGGCTGCAGGATCCAACCAAGATTCCCCTGTCGGTGCTCGAGCCGCAAACCGTCCAGCCCGGAGTGGTTCTGCCGGGGCTGGAGAGTGTTTGCGCCCATCCCCTGCCGCCTGACCAGTGCACCCAGGCCAATGCCTGCGGCTGTGTGGCCAGCGACTTCGCTCCCATCCTCGCCGCCGATCCGCTGATTGGCGTTTCCCAACTTACGCCGCCCAGCCAGATCGACTCCAGCCGGTTCGTCTTCGTGAACTCGCAAATCCTGGAAGGGCCGGAGCAGGCCGGCGGCGGTCCGGTGCTCAACAGCTTTACCGAGAGCGATTCTTCCCTGACCTCGCAGACCGAGACGAAGTCGCTTACCCAGTCGACCTCCTACTCCACGTCGAGCGGGATCGATATACCTTTTCTCTTTACGCTCACGCTCACCAACAGTAGTTCCTTCAGTTTCACCACCATGGAGAGCCAAGGGACGCAGAACGGCAGCTCCCACTCCGCCTCTGTTACCCTGGGCTCCGACAAAGTGGCGTGCTTCGAGCACGTCGATATCTATGAAGACACGGCGTTCCATACCTTCGCGTTCGCCTTGCCCGCGTCGCCCCCGGCGGAATGCCAATAGACCTGTCTTGAAGTTTGGCACGAAGAAATGGGCCGCTTGTTCTCTGGGAACAGCGGCCCGATTTGCCTACATGTTGGCCTGATCTGCTCGGCAACATACAATAGAAATAATGAAAATCCCGCAATTCCTGATTGTGGCCCTTTGTCTGGCCGGAGCGGCGCTCTGCCCGGCGCAGGACAATCCCAGCGCCAGCCAAGCCACGCTCGCTATCCCGCAGGCCCAACCCACTCCTACCCCTGAAACCCACAAGCGGCGCTCTATCCCTGAAGTTGAAGACGCCATGGCCAAAGGGCAGGAACTGCTTTTCAAAAAACATGATCCCCGCGCCAGCGTAGATGAATTCAAGCGCGCCGCCAAGCTCGATCCCTGGTATGGAGATGCCTATATGCTGCTGGGTCTGGCGCAGATGCAGCTTCAGCAGTGGAGTGACGCGCAATGGGCCTTTGAAGAAGCCGCAAAAGTCGAGCCCG
>JASLFF010000583.1 GCA_030150795.1 Terriglobales bacterium
GCGTTCATCGTTATCTAGAATCCATGCGCCTTTGGGCGAGCGCTCAAAGAACGTGACTTTCAGCCCGTGCGGCGCATCCATCCAAACGCGCTCTTCTTTAACTTCAGGATCGAGCGAGAACGCCGACTTCTCTCCAGAACTTTGCTTGGGCAAGCCGCAGACCAGCTCGTAAGAAAACGTGTCTGTCTTGATGCCAAGCGTCATGCGCACGCCTTCCATGCGGATCGTCCCCATCGATCGGCTTTTGCGCGCGCCAGCCCACAAGACTGACGGCATGCCGCCTTCTTCTGCAATCACCTGGGCAAAGCCTCCCGCGGCTGCCTTGGCCAGCAAAAAAACGGAGTTATAAAGGTTGGTCTTGCCGGTTGCGTTTGCGCCGGTCAGCACGTTGATCTGGCTCAAGTGCAGGCGCAGGCTGCGTACAGAGCGGTATCCGGTTACATGAATTTCACGTATGGCCACGGATGCATATTAAATGAAAGTCGCAAGCTGCAACCACATCAATTCCATCCGGAAAGACATTTAAGATGACTGCCATCGCCTGCTTTGATCAAAGGCGGCTTCTCCGCCTGAAATTGAGGCGCATCTAATTTAATCAAGGCACGATCAACCACATGGCTTCATTCATCAGTGGCGGCAAGCCAATCCGCATTGACCATTATCCGCCGAACCATGCAGGCAATAGTCCGGCAGTGATTCTCATACACGGCTCAGGCGGGCCGCTGCATGGCCTGGATCCTTTTGCCGGCCAGGCCGCAATGTTCGGAGTGCACGTTTTTGTGCTGCACTATTTTGAGCGAACCGGCCACAGCTGGGTCTCTCCCAACCAGATTGAATCACATTTCCTTGCGTGGCTTGAGACGGTTAAAGACGCCGTCAGCTTTGTTGCCGGCCAGCCGGGCATAGATGCAAACAGGATCGGCCTGCTCGGCTTTTCGCTGGGCGCATTTCTCTCTCTGGCGCTGGCGACGCAGGATTCCCGCATCGCCGCAGTAGCTGAGCTGTTCGGTGGTCTGCCGGAGCACTTCACAAACGACGCCGGCAATCTTCCGCCGGTATTGATTCTCCATGGCGAGCAGGACACAACTGTGCCAATCGATCGGGCACGCGAGCTGGAACGTATCCTGCAACAGCACAAAATTCCCTATCAGATTAAAATCTATCCTGATCAGGGACATGTGTTCAGAGGGCTGGCGCAACTTGACGCCATGCGCCGCGTGGCGCAATTCTTCAGGAACTATCTTCTCATGGCTGCGTGAGCGCCTTAATCCCTCTAATCTTCCGGCAGAACAGCCCTGTTCCGTGCCCCTGCATCTAATTTCTGGTGGTAGTGTAAAGTGGGGTCCTCATTCAAGATCAGTCACCAGCATCCGTCATTCGTAAGGGCAAAGAACAGAGGCAGGGCAAAATGTTGAGCTCTTCACCTACCAGCGCTACAGATATGCTAGCCGCCGCGGAACGCGCCGCAATTGAGGGTGAAAAAGCACAACGCCGCCTGGCCGCGATCATTGAATCCTCCGAGGACGCAATCGCCAGCAAGGACCTGAACGGAATCATCACCAGCTGGAACAAGAGCGCGGAGCGCCTGTTTGGCTATGCTGCGGAAGAAATCATTGGCCAGCCGGTAACGCTGATTATCCCTCGTGAACTTCACGAGGACGAGCCGAGGATCCTGGGAAAGATCAGGGCCGGCGAGAGGATCGAGCATTTTCAAACCGTGCGCGTCCACAAGAACGGGCAGCTTATCGACGTGTCCCTGACGGTCTCGCCCATAAGAGATGACAAAGGAAACATTATTGGCGCAGCCAAGATTGTCCGCGACATCACGCGGCAAAAGAAACTTGAGGAAGCTGCGCTCCGGCTGGCCGCAATCGTTGAATCTTCTGACGATGCCATTGCCAGCAAGGACCTGAACGGAATCATCACCAGCTGGAACCGCAGCGCGGAAAAATTGTTCGGTTACAAGGCTGAAGAAATTATCGGAAAGCCGGTTACGACGATCATCCCGCCGGAATTGCATCACGACGAAACCATGATCCTGAGCAAAATACGGCGCGGAGAAAAGATTGACCACTTTGAGACCATACGGCTGCACAAGAATGGCGAAAGAATTGAAGTTTCGCTGACCATCTCGCCGGTAAAGGACGAGAACGGCAAAGTGATTGGCGCGGCCAAGATCATCCGCAACATCACAGAGACCAATAAAATCGAGCGAGCCCTGCGGACCACTGAAAAACTTGCCGCCGCCGGACGTATGGCCGCTACGGTTGCTCATGAAATCAATAACCCCCTGGAAGCCGTTACCAATCTGGTTTATCTGGCCAAACGTGACCTGCCCAAGAACGACAAAGTAGCGGATTACCTGGAACTGGCCAGCCGCGAGCTTGACCGCGTGGCTCATATCACCCGCCAGACGCTGGGGTTTTATCGCGACACTTCTTCACCTGTGCTCTTTAATGTTGCGGAAACGCTCGACGATCTTCTGCTGCTTTACGAAAAGCGGTTTGAATCCAGAAACATCAAAGTCATCAAGCAATACGATAAAGACGTTGAAATTACGGCGCTGTCCGGCGAAATTCGGCAGGCGTTTTCGAACCTCGTCACCAATGCCATTGATGCTATGCCCGACGGTGGAACGCTCGTCCTGCGTGTCTCACATTCTCATGCCTGGAGCGGCCCTCATCTTCACGGAGTTCGCCTCACCATTCTCGATACCGGCAGCGGGATTGAACCAAAACATAAGAAAAATATCTTCCAGCCATTTTTCACCACAAAGGCGGACGTTGGCACCGGCCTGGGATTGTGGATCACGCGCGGGATTATTGAGAAGCATCGCGGCGCCATCCGAATGAAAAGCAGAACGCAGCAAGATAGTCACGGAACGGCGTTCTCAATTTTTCTGCCGACTGAGTACGCCGCCGACAGTCCCGACACAGGCTCCACGGAAGGCAACCGCAACAAGCTAATTTCCGCCGGAGGCCCGACCGAGTGAAGATCATTGTGGTGGATGACGAGCCAATCATTGCCGATACGCTGGTCAACATTTTGACAGGCGAAGGCCACGACGCGCTTGCGGTATCACATGGCGAATCCGCCATTAAATGGGCCAAGATGGTCTTGCCGGACGCCGTTATCAGTGACGTAATCATGCCCGGCATAAACGGAATTGAGACCGCCAAAGCCATCATGCAATCGCTTCCTAACTGTCGCATCATTCTCTTCTCCGGACAGGCAGCCAGCGTTGACCTGCTGGCGCAAGCCCGTGCTGAAGGCTATTCCTTTGAAGTGCTAGCCAAGCCAATCAACCCTGAAAAGCTGCTGGAGAAGCTGAAGAACTAGGGTGGAAAGCGGCAGTCGCTCCTTCTTCAAACCAACCTTCCCGAACTTGGCTGTTTCCCCGCAGTCAGCGGATCGGAGCGGTAAGCAGGTTCAGCCTGTTGTCCTTGACCGTAACAAACAGGAAACCTTCCCGGCGCGAAAAACAGGCGTTGCTGTTGCCTGTCTCCTCAGTAGGCGCATACAGGCCTAAGGGCTCACCTGTCGACGCATTCAAAACCTCGTATAGGAACAGAGCTTCCGTCTTCCCTTGTTTGGCAAACGATATTGCCAGCAAACCTTCAGAATATTGCACTGCCATGGCAGAGAACCCGCCGTCAGGTTTGCCGAATAAGATTTTTCGCTGGATCTGCCCCGATGCGGAAATCACGTATACCTTGTCCGTAGTAAGCAGGTAAGCAGTTCCGTCTTTGCCAACGGTGATTGCGCCTTCAGCTATATGGTGCGCCGGCGGGTCCAGATCTATATCGCCCATGCCGGATTCATTCACTCTGCGCAACAGCTTGCCGGAAGGTTGGAACAAGCCAAGGTATCTTTTCCCCTTTACGTCGGGCGGCGCGCCGCGCCGGTAGTGTCCGGAAAAAAGCATTGTGCCATTGGGAAAAACGGCAATCTTATCTCCTGCCACCTGGTCCGGCAGTTCCAGTTGCGCGTGGCTGCTGACTTTGCCTTCTGAATCGAAATCAAACCGGAGGGAATGACCTCGTTCATCCTCCACCAGTGCCGTCACTTTGCCGTCCGGCGTCACGGAGAAGTCCATGAATGCCGTCGCGTCGGCAAATTCGGCTGGCAGCTTGTAAAGCGTACTTTCGTTGCCGGACAAGGCAGTACGCAAAATCACGGTCTGCCTGTAAGAACCGCTGGCCAGGTGATCGTACATGGAAAGATCATCATCGCAATGGGTCAGCCCAAAAGCTCCAAAGGGAGGGACCTCCAGTCTCTTGATGCTGGAAACTTTGAGCGGCCTGGGTGAAATCTGCGGCAAAGCATTTTGCGCCATCAGACCGCTTAGCAACAAGGTGGGCAACGCGAAAAGCATTTTAATACCCGGCGGTTTTCAATGGTTGAACATGGCGCGACGTGCTCGTTCTTGCGAGCCATCTGTCAAAGGCTTCATTGTCATATTCACATGCTGGGAATCGAGAACCTCTTGCAGAAGCGATCCTGATGTCACGTTCTAGCGATTTGGAAAGCAGAGGAATTTCCATTTTAGGGCCGCCCAGGATGCAGCCCGTTGCCGTCAGGATTGAACAAGTAGGACCACAGAAATTGGTTCCCGAAACGTCCTGGCAACCCTGACCCCCAAAGGTACCCTGGCATTCGTTGACGAAAAGAATCGCTCCGGTGCAAGGACACCTTGTCGGAATGAATACTAGGTCGGAGTGACTGCAAACTTGTCCCCAAGCGCTAATCCCCCATAACAAAAGAAGAGTTAAGATTGGTTTCACAACCGACTCCTTTCATTGGGAAAATTCTAGGACTCTTGGCAGGCTAGCCAGGGTCAGAGGCCGTAAAAGTTTTTCCTTAAATTCCCAAAATGGAACTTGCCGCTCTGCTGCTTTGGGTCATGAATGGTTGTCGCTTCGCTGATGCTGGCGCGACGGCCTGCGGCGCAAGGAATTGTATTTTCTGGTTGTTGCGGCGCGACTTCGCAGCCTTCGATTTGCTACGACCAACTCAGCAAGCCAAACCCATCAGTCTCTGGCCTTCACGCTCATCTTCACTCTTCTATCTTTCCCAGCACTTGCGCGGGCTAACTTCAATACCGTTCACTTAACGAATTCTTGAACCATGATGGTCAACAAAATATCAGCATCTTCTGTGCCGCCCCCTCCGGGGCTTGCTGCGACTCCTCACCATTTCCCACCGCTTCCGCGGTGGGCTCAGTAATTGCGCCCCTGACGGGGCTTGATCTCCTTAGTTCCTGGCCGTGTCGAATTCGTTAAGTGAACGGTATTGGGATAGGTCCGGTCTGTACCTACTGCTTCTTTGCTTCTGCTTCCACCTTCACAAGTAATGTTTCCGGCCCGCCGTTATTGCTTACATACTGCTCGCTGATCAGCTTGCTCGGCGACTCCAGCCATGTCGCGTTACGGAACTTGATAGATGCCTGGCCGGGAAACTCTCCGCGAAATACCAGCTTATCTCCTTCG
>JASLFF010000587.1 GCA_030150795.1 Terriglobales bacterium
TGGATTGCGGCAAGAGAACGTTGCAGGTTGAGCGTGGGATTGTGGAACAAAACGTGGACGATGTAAAGACAGACGATTCACGCCGGACATTCAATGTCGCACCTGAACTGCTGGATGTACTCAAGGCGTGGAACCAAGCAAGCGACTTTTGCGAGGATGGAGATTGGATGTTTGCCAGTCCACTCAAGATTGGCCGACTTCCTTATTCATACACGGGCATCTGGCGAGAGTTGAAGAGAGCAGCGGCAGCTTCGAATGTGGGCGATCTTGGTACGCATGCTTTCCGGCACACGTACCGGACCTGGCTGGATTCCATCGGTACGCCTGTTGGGGTGCAGCAGAGGCTCATGCGTCACGCGGACATACGAACGACAATGAACACATACGGGAATGCCTTATCCGCGGACATGCAAAATGCCCAAGGAAAAGTAATCCAACTTGTGTTCAAGTCGGCTTAACGGATTGCAAACGGATTGCAGGGATTCGTAACTTATTGAAAGATTGGCTCCTCAGGTAGGACTCGAACCTACAACCCTTCGGTTAACAGCCGAATGCTCTGCCATTGAGCTACTGAGGAGTGGGCAACAGGCCGTCAAAAAGGAGAGAACGGCCAATTGAATTGTCATCTTAAAAATAACATGCATTTGGAGCGTTTAGCAATCATGAAATGGCGTGTGCAGACCGCTTGAAAATCCCTCAGAGAACCTGGAATCCTGCTTACGGCTGCCACAACTTGTTTCACACCTGTTTAAGATAAAAAGAGACTCTTTGCGCATCATAAACAGCACACTGAAAGACAGGTTCCCGAGGCCGTCTCAACATATACGATGAATGATCAAGCGAAATCTACACTTCTAAAATCATCCGGTCCACCTAAAGCGAAATCCAAAACCGTTATCGATGACTATCACGGCCGGCAGATCGCAGACCCTTACCGCTGGCTGGAAGATTCTGCCGCACCGCAAACCCAGCAGTTTGTTGCAGCACAGAACGCCTATACACGCAGCGTGCTGGAAAATATCCCCGGTCGTGACGAACTGCGCCGCCGCGTGGAACAGCTTTTGACCATTGGCCGCGTAGCCTCACCGCGCATCGGCGGCGAAAATTATTTTTATGAACGGCGCGATGGCCGGCAGAACCAGGCGGTGGTCTATGTGCGCCAAGGGCGACAAGGTGAAGACCGTCCTCTGATTGACGTAAATGCTCTCGCGCCGGATGGCACCATCGCGCTTGACTGGTGGTATCCGTCGGAAGACGGCAGGTACGTTGCGTTTGGCACTTCGCCGAACGGATCAGAGCTGAGCACGCTTCAGGTGATTGAAGCGGCGAGTGGCAAGTTGCTGGCTGAAAAGATTGAGCGCACCCGCGCCGCCAGCATCGCTTGGCTGCCGGACAGTTCAGGCTTCTATTACACGCGTTATCCGCGTCCCGGCGATGTCCCAAGCGGGGAAGAAATGTACAACCGCCGCGTATTTTTCCACCAGTTAGGCTCGGATGGAAATGCCGGCGGCGCGCATGATCCTTTGATCTTTCCTGGCGACGGCGCAGAGCTGGCCCCGCAGCACTGGCCCAACGTTTCCATATCCAATGACGGGCGCTGGCTGTTGGTGGAAGTGAGCGAAGGCTGGACCAAAACGGAACTTTATTTGAAAGACCTTTCATCAAAAGATCGTTCCGCGCCGCAAGGCCGTTTCCAGCGCGTCACTAGCGGCAAAAACTTTCTCTATCACGGTGAAGTGCTGGACGGACAGCTCTACATCACAACCAATGAAGACGCGCCACGTTTCCGAGTGTTCAAGGCCGCCTGCGCTGCGCCTGAACGGTCAAACTGGAAAGAGATCATCCCGGAATCCGATGCGGTGATTGAGGAACGCGCCACCATTATCGCCAGAAAACTATTTGTGCGTTCTATCAGGAATGCCAGCTCGCAACTCCGCCTTTTCGATCTTGACGGTAAGCCGGTGGCGGATGTCGCCATGCCCGCGCTGGGCAGCATCTTTGATCTGGGAGGAAAGTGGAACAGCGAGTCGGGCTTTTTCTGCTTTGTCTCTTATGCCGTCCCGCCTACGATTCTTGAAGTCAGCCTCCAGGGCCAAACCGCCGAGTGGGCGCGCATGGAATCGGAGATTGATCCGGGGCGTTATCAGGTTGAACAGCTTTGGTTCAACTCCAAAGATGGCGCGCGTGTACCGATGTTCGTCGTGAGTAAAAAAGGCGTGGTAAAAAATGGCCGCAATCCTACGCTGCTCTCCGGCTATGGCGGATTCAACCTTGGCCGCACGCCGGTTTTCAATCGCAACGTGATGTTGTTGCTGCTGGAGCAAGGCGGCGTGTATGTTGACGTGCAGTTGCGCGGCGGAAATGAATTTGGCGAAGACTGGCATCGCGGCGGCATGCTTGAGAAGAAGCAAAATGTTTTTGACGATTTCATTGCCGCCGCGGAACATCTGATCGCAGAAAAATATACTGACGCCGAACATCTGGCTATCCAAGGCGGCAGCAATGGCGGCTTGCTGATGGGCGCGGCGCTCACGCAGCGTCCAGATTTGTTTCGCGCCGTGGTGTGCCAGGTCCCTCTGCTTGACATGCTGCGTTACCAGAACTTTCAGAT
>JASLFF010000630.1 GCA_030150795.1 Terriglobales bacterium
CCAGAGTCGAGCGCCGGCTTGCTTGTGATCTCTAACGCTGCTTTTCAAGGGAGCTATCACGGCCTTTTGCTTCACGGATCCCAAGCGTTGGGGCATGCCGACGAAAACAGCGATATCGATTTGGTTTTTGTTATCCCGGGCGGAGGAAAACATCAATACGCCTGCAGGGTCAACGGCTCTCACGTTGATGTATACGCGGCAACAGAAGCTTCGCTCGCCGTCTCAATAGAAGAGGACAAGCCGGACAATAATAATTTTCTGCTTTCTGCCTTCAGCCACGGTCGGTCTCTCAAGGATGAAGGTGGCAGTGTAGGGCGCCTGATGTCGCGCGCTCGCGCAATCTGGCAGCGCGGTCCCGTTTCTCCTTCCTATTCCGAACGAAAGTCGCTCGTGTCCGCGATTGACAAGTCCAGCGCCTCTGTTCGACGTCTGTGTGCGCGCGCGGAAACATCGGACCGCGGAACTGAGCAAGCCGCCCTCGCAGCAGCGCAGTGCGCGATTTTATTTTTTCGGTTGACTTACGCATATTGCCGCATCCATCGCTTGTGGGCTTCGTCAATTCAGGAAATGTTAAATTGGCCGAACGAGCCGTATGCAAAACTTCAGCAGTTCTGCCATGCGTATTTGCAAGCTGAGTCTCTGCGAGACAAGATGGAGCTTTTAGATGAATTTGCAATAGAAGCAGCCGAACCCTTACGGACAGCTGCGGTTGCCGCTCCGGTGCGGCACAGTGACTAAAGAGTTTTGCAAGCCGCAACTTAAGCGGCCACCATTGTGGTGCTCATTGCTATTAAAAGGGTTTGCGGGAATTATTAATGGCTCATGTCTATCCCATCTCCAGTCTCTTGAAGCTGAAAGCATTTATATTTTGCGCGAGGTAGCGGCCGAATTCTCTCGTCCGGTAATGCTTTATTCAATCGGAAAAGATTCTTCAGTGATGTTGCGGCTTGCGCAAAAAAGCCTGCAGGATTCTTTGGCCTTTCTGGTATCGATTCCCAATCTATCCGGCAGAGTCTAGCTACTTATTCAAAAGATTCTACAGGACAGAAGAAATTTACAGGTGACCGCGAAGGAAGCAGTCCCTTGCCACGGATGCAATGCGGAGCGAGTGCAGCCGGTTTGCTCTACCTGCTTATTTGGAATCAAGAAAGAGCCAGCACGATCTCGGGATTAAAATAGTAAGCTAAATTCTGCTTGTGTTGCACCAGCAGGCTAATACGCTGCTTTGGATGATTTTTCTGGCGATATCCGTTCCAAATCGGGAAGTCGAATGCATCCATTCTGGTCTCAATGAAATTATATTTCTTCAGAAATGAAGCCATGGTTTTTTCGAATTCGGAAACCGTGAACCAGCAGTATGTAATTTTCATCTTCCAATACCTGTTTTATAGTCAGAATCTCATCTGTGTCAGTTTCGAGCTTAGTACAAATTCATTTTTCACAAATCAAAACTGAGAATACGAGAAAGCGGATTATGAGATTGTCACTGCATGGAATTTTAGTGTGGGTTACAGCTTTATGTTTACAGGCATTCGTGGCTGCGCCGATATGGGGTCAGGCAGAACTAGTGTGTACTCCCTTAACGGATGCGCAGAACACCTCTGCGGACCCAGTCTCTCCGAGTACCTGCCAGCCATATACGGGCGGCTTCAGCAATCCAGCCATATTCTTTACGCCACACCCTGATGATGACACCTTGGCCATGGCCGGAAACATCAGGCAGGCTTTGGCTGCCGGCCGCACGGTAGTAGTGGAATTGATGACCCGAGGCATGGCTTCCGGGGCCATTTTGGTTTCAAATGAGAATGATTCCAGCTTCCTTTACGACCATACCCAGGGTTGCGGCGGCGCCGATTACACGCATTTTGGGACCGGAGCCTACCCCCTTACTGATACTGAGGCGATGGGAAAAGCACGCGAACGCGAGTTTCTGGATTCCATGCGTCGGTTGGGCGTCCAAGCGGTAGTCATTCACGACTACCCTGATGGTGGTCTGGATTCCCAGAAGGTTACAGATCGTATCCAGCAGTATTGGTTGACACGCGGCATTCCTGGCATCGGCTTCTATGGAACAGCTGGCAGTGAAGATGCAACCACTCACCCCGATCACATTGCTGTGCATGATGGCGTGGTGAATAGCGGCGCGACTCCGCGCACTCTCCTATCGCCTTATGCCGGCATAATCTGTGATGTTACGCAGCGGCACAGCTACGCCCAACAACATTGGGTGCGTATGGTGCCCCTCGATCGCGCCACATGTGATGCCAAGAAGAATGCTCTGCTCTCCTATCAGGTCTGGAATCCGGCAGCGGGGCGTTACGCTTTGGGTTGGGTCCATAGTGCAAGCGAACTTTTTGTAGCCCTCTCAGCCACGGGGGCAAATGAGGATTGCAATGAATATGTAACTCAGGAGGCTGGCGCACAATCGGGAAGTAATGGAAACCCATTTACTTACGCCAATGCGCGCGATCAACAGCTTGCCTGTTATGGAATCTCGGTTGCGCCGAACTTTCCGAGCAACTGCCGCGACATCAGCGATGCGAATGACCAGCAAATGTGTTATGGCTTGTCTGAGTTATCGCAAAGCCCATGCACCACAATCACTGACCGTAACCTGCAGCTCGCTTGTTATGGTATGTCGGTAGCACCGAACTTCCCTTCGAATTGTCGTGATATCACAGATCCGCAGATGCAAAACTTCTGCTATGGCGTTTCCAGTGGCGGTTCGCTTTCCAACTGCAATAATGTGAGTGATTCCAACACGCGCGCTCTTTGTCAGGCATTTTCAGTCCATAACTCTTCATTGTGTTCCGGTATAACAAACACAAATGACAGATTATTCTGCCAAGGTATATCCAGCCGCTCCCAATCTCCCTGTGTTTCGATTCAGTAATACTCCTTCTGCATGAATCCCAGCTGAAACTGGGGTTCATGCGGGTTCCCACCTCGAACAGCAGTTGCGACACTTCTATTCTCCCGTAGGGTCAAAAAACTTATCCGCATCCCGATCTTCTTGAAGAATCAATAAGATTGGTTGTGGAGGAAAGCGGGGCCTTGGAAACTGTTGGGATCGAAGTTTGTGTCTCACGCCAAGGGTTCAATAATTAATGATGCTGCGAGTCTCGCAATAAAATTTGTCTCGCTGGAGGGGTTCACCCCACACGATTGTAGGCAATTCTGTGGCGGTGAAAGCCTCCGTCTTCAACAGATCTCAACAGCTTTCACCGAGCGGACCGCAACAGGTTCAATATTAATCAGTTAAGAACAACGAATTTCAACATATTTCAATAAGTACTGGCACTTGGTTCGGGACCAGGGGGTCGGAGGTTCAAATCCTCTCTCCCCGACCATTATTTTCAATTACTTACAATCGATTTCTGGTATGCCGCCCTCAGAGATGTAGGCGAATTTGAGGCTGCGAAAGCCTCAAAGATCAATAAGCAAATTGCCCAACGAGCCTCTTTGCACTAAACTCGCGTCTGGCATTTTTTCAACTTGTTTTGGTAAGAGGCCATGGATTGGGCTAGATCTAATTTACCGGATGCGCGACATAGTACATTTATCCTGGTTCACGGATCATGGCATGGGTCTTGGACATGGAGGCGTGTCGAAGAATTGCTGCGGCAATATGGGCACGAAGTTTATTGTCCGACTCTGACTGACCTGGGTGATAGAGCGCACC
>JASLFF010000747.1 GCA_030150795.1 Terriglobales bacterium
TGGCGGTTGTGCCTCAACTCCAATCCGCGGCTGACCGGCGCAGTTCAATCCGGTTTGCCGTCATCGCCGTGGTGATTTCTCTGATCGGTTGCGCTCTTGAAGCAGGATTGTTTCTAAAGCTGCATTCGATTTTGTAAATAGCCCCCCCGGCGTTAGACAGAACGACAATGCGGCAATCATATGGCACGAGAAAATGATTCGCCCGGAACGGCAGGGAAACTTCGTGACTGGAACTTCCATGAGCTCACTCAAGACACTGTATCGCCACTCGTCCCACTATCTCGGTGGGCGAGTGGTTGTCATGCTCCTGGGATTCATTTCCTTCCCGGTCTTCACGCGCGTCTTTTCCGTTGCTGAATATGGCGTCATCAACCTGATTACGAACACCGTCCTGCTCTTGACGGTGCTGTCTAAATTCGGTTTTCAGCATTCGGTCCAGCGTTATTACCCTGAAGGCCGGACGGCCAACAGTTCCGATAGCCTGCGTCGTTATTACTCCACTTTGTTTTACAGCACGGCGATTCTTGCCTTCGTCTTGACTCTGATGTTTGTCTCCGCACTGCTGCTTGGCGCGGGACGATTTTTCGGAATCACTGCAAGCGGCACTCTTCTGCTGGCGTGCAGCCTGGTAATGATCCGCTCCCTGCGTTCCATGCAGATGAACCTGATGCAGATGGAGAACAAGACGCGGCTCTTCAACGGCATGGATATCCTGCAGAAAGCGCTGACCATCGGCGTGATTTGCGCGCTATTGTTTTTCTGGCAGAAGACGCTCTTTGCGTTCTTCCTTGGACTCGTAATCGTTGAGGGCATCATCCTTCTGCAATATGTCCCCGTTCTCAGTCGGCGGCAGTTGCTTTCTCCCGGAATGTTCGACGTAAGTTTTCTCCGCACCGCTGCGGCCTTCTCGCTTCCATTGATGGCCGCCGAAATTTCATGGTTCGTCCTCGATTCCGGCGACCGTTTCTTTATCCAGCATTATCTTGGCGCGCAGGCGCTCGGCTTTTATGCCGCAGCTTACGGTATCGCCATCTATTTGCAGGACGTGATGATGGCTCCGTTGCAAATGGCGCTTTTCCCCATCTGCATGCGTGTCTGGAATACTGAAGGCAAAAAGGCCCTGCAGGATTTTCTTTCCCGCAGCCTGGACCAATTCATCTTCGTTGCCGTCGCAGTCGTATGTGTGGCCATCGTAACTTCGCGCGACGTTATCGTCCTTCTCGCTTCCCGCAAATTTCAACAGGCGCATACTCTGCTGCCATATTTGGTGATTGGGCTGGTGCTCTCCGCCGTGACCATCTACTTCCGCCCCGGCCTGATGATTCACAAGCGCGCCGCTAAGATCGCTGCGGCCACGTTTTATGCCGGCTTTCTCAACGTGGCGCTGAACATGATTCTGCTTCCGCGAATTGGCCTGGTCGGCGCCGCGATTGCCACTACCGTAAGCTATGCTGGCATCGTTGTCTTTCTGGCCTACCAATCGTTGCGCGTGTTGCCGTACAAGCTTGAACTCATTTCCTTTGCTCGATACGCCACAACCGGCGCTGCCGTTGCATGGTTGGTTACTCAGTTGCCAGTGGAAACACCGTTGCTCAGCGCGGTAGTGAAGGGAAGCCTCATCATGGTGCTGTACGCTGCTGTTCTGTTTGCCATCGATCTGCGCGTGCGTGAGCTGCTCACCAGCATTTGGACGGCACTCACTGGCTGGCTGCATTCTTCCAGCGAACCGGCGCTCAAACCGGTTCCCGCCATGACGGAGAGGACCTAAGCCATGCATTTTGGACTGGAACAATACGTCCCTCTGGCCCTCTACATTGGCGCGGTTGTTGCCTTTTTGCTCTCGCTTTTCTGGAAGCCGCAGGTGGGACTATATTTTCTTATCCCGCTGTTGCCTCTGCAGACCATTCGCTATCGTATCCTCGATTTTCCTCTCGGCAATAAGCTCATCGACATGCTCTTGCTGGGCGTCGTGCTGGGCGCGGTTTTCAAAGGCGGCTTCCGCTTCGCCAAAACGCCGATGAACAAATTCCTGATCATCTTCGGCGTCTTCTGCTACGTCCAGCTCTGGCGTGGCGCATTCTTCCTGAATACGGAAATGCCGCTTTCCATCAGCGATCCGCGTTTCTCCAATTGGAAGAATTACATGGTCATGTTCATCATCTTTGCCGTCACCGTGAGCGTGATCAAGGATGTAAAACAGATCAAAATTATCGTTGTGCTCATGTGCCTTTCCGTACTGGCCGTGAACAAAGGCTATTACGGAACTATGAGCGATCGCGACACGTCGCACTTCTCGTATGACGTTCGCGATGGAGGCGCTCTAGGCTACGCCGGCGTAAACGGCGTGGCGACATTTGAAGCCGAGTTCATGTTATTTGTGCTGGGGTTGAGTGCTTTGCAGAAGCGCAAATCTCTCAAGTTTGCTCGCTGGGGATTGTTCGCCTTCAGCGCGTATTGCTTGCTGTTTTCTTACTCCCGTGAAGCCTACGCAGGAATTCTTGTCGGGTTGTTCTTTCTCGGATTGGTCCGCCAGCGCTGGGTGCTGGTAGCGCTCGCTGTCTTTCTCTTCAGCTGGCAAAGCTTTGTGCCGACCTCTGTGCAGGAACGCGTGCTCATGACCTATGACAAGAATGAGCAGCAGCTTGATACATCGGCGCAGGACCGCGT